>JBLHNZ010000071.1:0-12504 GCA_047623245.1 Oceanicoccus sp.
ATTGCCGTAATCACTGGCTGTAGCAATGAGTTTTTCAACTCCTCGCCAACGGGACTCGAGACTCTGAAATTTGTCGCTGTGAAGAATGATATTTAGCTGATCACTAACTAGCTGATCGATTAGACCGACATATTGTGACAAGTAGAGCTTTATTTTCTTACTGCCACTCATGGCATGTGCGTCAAACAGTTTCATCCATAAACGAAGCGCAAGGACTGGATCGTCCTCCTCGACAAATTTCCTAAGACCGTCGCCTAGGAGATCATCCATCGGCATCCTGCCGCCGGAATCGGTAGCCGACTGCTGACTTTCTTCAAGCACGCTATCAAAATCGAAAGGTGGTTCAGACACGATAGTTAGTACCGCCCGTTGATGATTAAAAGGACCCTAATAACAGTTGAGAAACTTTTTTATTAGACTGCCACAAAAAGACGAAAGGCTGGCCGGTAAAGACTCCGGCCAGAGAGGTTACAACAATTGAAGCTTTTACTTACCAGGTATCTTTGCCACTAAACGTAGTGACGATGTTAGAGATTCCATTTGTAACCATGGTCTCAAATGCGCAACAGCATTATAGGCACCAGGCTCTCCAGGAATTTCTTTAACTTCGACTTTCGCTTCGGCCAGAGGGAACTTAGCTTTCATTTCGGCGCTTGCGTCCTCATTACTGTTTGTATAACCAGCAATCCATTTATTTAACCAAAGTTCGGCGTCCTTAGCCTCCATGAACGAGCCCACTTTATCTCGACCCATAACTTTGAGATAGTGCGCAATGCGGCTGGTAGCCATAATATACGGAAGTCTTGCAGATATAGACGCATTAGACGTCGCATCAGGATCATCGTACACCTTGGGTTTTTGAACCGTTTGCCCGCCAAAGAACACTGAAAAATCCTGGTTCTTGTAATGACAAAGAGGCAGGAAGCCCAAATTTGATAGCTCGGCTTCACGACGATCAGTAATAGCAATTTCTGTAGGGCACTTAACGTCAGTATCGCCGTCATCAGACTTGAAAACGTGCGTTGGCAGACCTTCGACCTTACCGCCACCTTCCGCTCCACGAATAGCGACACACATGCCATTTTCTGCAAAGGAGGCAGTCAATGTTGTACCCATAACATAAGCGGCATTCATCCAACAGTATTCGTCATGATCGACGGCAGCAGACATACCAGATTCATCCTGAGCAAACTCCTCATACGCGAACGCTTCCACGGGCTTAGTATTTTCACCGTAAGGCAATCGAGACAATACTCTGGGCATAACCAAAGAAACAAAACGCGCGTCTTCGCTTTCGCGAAAACTTCTAAACTTAATATATTCCTGCGAACTAAAAATTTGTGCTAAATCGCGAGGTTTCGACAGATCTTCATAGTTGTCTAGCCCAAACATGCTAGGGCCGGCGGCGGAGATGAACGGAGCGAATCCGGCAGCTGCCACATTTGACATTTTACTTAATAAGTCGACATCTTCGGGATGGTTACTAAACTCAAAATCTCCGATCAATGCAGCATAAGGCTCACCACCGGCAACACCGAACTCCTCTTCATATATTTTCTTAAAGGTTTGGCTCTGGTCAAATTCAACAGCCTTATCGAGATCCTTATACAATTCCTTTTTAGTCATATTCATCATACGAATCTTCAGACCCGTACCAGTTTCGCTGTTCATCACAAGATGGTTCAAACCGCGCCATGACCCTTCGAGTTTCTGGAATTTTGCATCGTGCATAATCGCGGCAAGCTGCTTGGAAATAGCTGCATCAATAGCAGCTATCGACGAAGTAATGGTGTGCGTGAGATTGCGGTCCCATGTTACCGCGCCCTTCATCACTTGTTCGGTAAGATTACCAAGTAAATCTGCGGCGTCTTCTCTCTCGGTTTGTTTTGTCGCACCAATCGCCTGCTCTAGTAAACTAAGAGACTGTTCTTCGGCCTCTGCAGCTGCTCCGGTTTCTAGTTCAGTACTCATGAATCATCTCCTGCGTCTTTAGAATCACCCAATTCCTTAGAAATTTCGGTGATTTTATCGGTGTTTTGCAATACGTCCTCCAAGATGGCTTCCAATTCTTCAGACCGGTCTGCTTTGCTCATGAGGTCCCGTAGCTTGTTACGAGCGTCCATCAAATCCTTAAGTGGTTTTACTTGATTGACAACGGTTTCTGGGTCGAAGCTGTCCATGGAAGTAAAATCCAGATCAACTGACATTTCGCTGTCGTCGTCAGACAAGGTATTTTCAACTTTTAAATTCAGTTTAGGGTTAACTTTCCCCAATGCTTCATTAAAATTGTCTCTATCGATATTAACAAATTTGCGATCTTTCAAAGATTTTTTATTGTCTGTATTGTCACCCGAATAATCACCCATAACGCCCATTACAAAAGGGAGTTCTTTCTTCTCTTCTGCTCCGTTAGTCTCTACATCGTAGGTAATATGTACGCGCGGCTTACGCACTCTTTTTAGCTTGTCGTGGATACTATCAGCCATGTGATTCTCCAATTTATGTTATTAGGACCGTTGTTAGATTATAGACATATAATTCAATTTAAAAAGACAATTTTTACCACCCTGATTCTGCAGGGGCTTCTGATGCCTCAGAATTTGTTTGTGAGACATCTTCTTGTTCGACTACAGCAACCGGAGGTGCGACATATTGGTGCGTATCGCTGCCGTCCAACTTTATTCCAGTAAGTTGCGAGAGCATTCCGCGAGCATTGCTATCGGGCACTAGCTCCATCATTAGATCGGCAACACTCATTCGTCCCCAGGCCACTATCCGCTCAATTGCCGGGGACAATGGCGTATGGGGTTCGTGTAAACGGAAATAGTCCGCAATTTCTTGCAACCTTTTCAAAGCATCTTCACGGCCGGCAATCGGGCCACTTTTACCAACCACACCGGATCGAGCAGTTCCACTTGCAACAGCAGGGCTATCCCCTTCATCGCTTTGTATTTCAGCGGCAACCTCTTCAACAACAGCGAGTTTTTCTTTTGTCAGAAAACGTACCGAACGTAAAACTTCGTCGAGAAGCTCACGAATGCTTGTTGTTGGCGGCGCGTCGTGTCCACAGTTTGCCATCAGAAGGTCGTTTAGTGCGAGAAATTGCCCATTGCACTCTTCCAGATCATCAATCAAATTTATATAGAATTCATTACTGCCGCGGGAAATAGTTTCTTCCATATCCTGCAGACTAAAGCCCGCACTACCAATGCGCGCCTGCTTCTTGTCGTCGTCGGAGACCTTGTCATTATCCTTGGCCTGCTGGTATTGTATCAACGTAAACTCGCCCTTCGGACCTTCCGAAGTGATGGCACTATTGCGAATGGGGTTGAGCAGAGTCCCATTGCCACCCTCACCGTTCAAGCCGGTAATAGGCGCGACTTTAGTTTCCATACCGTCTTCATCGGGCTCAGGGTATAAATTTTCCCAATATTTTTCTACAATTTCTTTGGTAAGTGCTAGCCCATCTCGTAACCCGGCAAAACCATAAAAGCGAATCAACGCCTCTGTATACCAACAAAGCACTTCGAGATCTTTACTCGTATTTGTCAGAATATCCGGTGCAATTTCCAGAACCGGCTTCCACATCGAAAGTGAGTCGACAGTGTCTTCAACATCGAACTCTTTTTCATTTGCACGTTCCGCTGCCCGCGCGCCATTTCTGGCATCTTTAATTTTGTAGAATACCGAACTGGGAGAACTATCTTCTCGGATATCAGTACCTTGGGGAGACTCCTCAGAAATCGGCTTAGTGAGCGACTCTATATCTATGACACTTGGTGAACCCATTTTTCGTTAGATCCTTTTCAGCCACCGGTTATTTGGCCTTGTTAATTATTGATTTTATGTTTCGTGGTTATGACTGAATCGCAGGCACCGACTTAACGCCGATTTATTCTCTGCTTCAGCCGAGTCTACTTTTATCATATGATTTGGGCAACGTACATTCTTTTTTGGCTTAAAGGTAAACTTGTTCAGTCTAGACTCTAAACCACAGTATTTCCAGCGACATCCCATCCCCACTGCTGCCAATTATTATCGATCATTGCCGTATACTGGTCAGCAGAAGGCAAACCTCCCGCTATCAATAACTGTTGCATCGGCGGCTCAGAATAAGCACTGAACCACAGACTGCTACTGTCATAATTTTTATCGACCTGGGCATCGAGCTGCATGGCTAAAGCAGCCCTGAAATCGTCAGTTTGAACGACGATGTTATCGCTACCAAATCCTTGCACTACACTTGTTCGAGGCGGTGCCACTTCGACCAACAGTTCACTTATTTGGTCTGCGGTAAGCCCATCTTCAAGGGCCCCAAAAGCTGCCGACTCAATAGCGCGATACCAACTGTCGTTTTGAAGACAAAAGTTCGCCAGGCCAGTTCGAGATGGCAGAGAAGCCGCGATAGTCAACGGAAAATAACGCCCAACACTATCGACGCTAGGCACCAACACCCCGGCCCAAACCTGCTGATCAATCGCCCCAGAAGAAAGTACAAATCGCCAGATTGGGCTCGTCAGATACAATTCCAACCATTCCTCGCCTAAACGTTCGCGACTATTACTGACTCCCTGTTGCAACCAATCGTCCCAGGCTCGAATAAACTCCACAGGCAAATCGCGATCGATAAAGTCACCATGTGCAGGAACTTTACCGTACAAACCCAAAGCTGTTGCGTCCATCGGAAAGACCTTATAGACGCTGCGGGCAACGATAACCCCGCAGCAGCTCGGTATTAAAAGGATTAGCCGCAGTTTTCGAGGTTAATCGATATTCGACCTTTCGGCTGCCCACCTTAAATGTAGCGTTATAGGTACTGGAGTTAGAACCTTTGCGAAGGCTCGATGCATCCAATAAACGCATCCAGGCCCAATCACCTTCAAACTGATTACGATGCATGCCGCCATTTAGATCTTCAAACAACATTCTGATTCGGTCGTCTTCACCGCTCGTCCAACTAACATCGCTACTTATTTGCGGACCGTGTGAATAGCTAATTCGCTCTCTCGCAAGATCCAAAGAGAACCGTTTAATGCCAGCGTCGAGCTTGGTTGGCCTAAGGCGAAATTTAAATACTATATTGTCGCTGCCGTTTAGGTAGTAAGCCTGGCGCAAATTATGTGCTCGTCGCAACTGCTGTAAGCCCTCGTTAGAAATACTTAGACTTCTATTATCAACGACCTTTAGCTTCCATTTTCGAGAGTCGACAAAAGGCTGAAGATACGACGCAAAGAAAGTGCTCTCGATACCTTTAGGGCCAATGAAACTTGTAAAATCAGCGAGCGGGGTTTCATTGCTACTGCTAGCGTTTAATGGATAACGATTCGCTAATGTTCGTTGATATTCACTGTAGACCTGCTGATTCCATTCATCACTAACGTAACGGCTGGTTTGCGCTAGTATCAGAGCCCAACTGTGATCAGCTATCTGCTCGAGCCAACGTTGCATGGGCTCAGGTGCACGCTCGCCACGCTTACGCAATTTCTGAATAGGGTTCATCGCATCGCTATTAAACCGAGCTTTGGCCACTTTATAAGCCGCGGCTCCCGGATTGCTATCAGAAGCTATCTCAGCCATAAACTCTTTTAGGTCCTCAATGGCTCGCAACGCTTCCTGTACAGGCGCCTGGCGATTTTTTTCTGCTTTCATTAGGCGATGCAGGTCGCGAAATTCCCTGTCGACTAAGGTCGGCTTCAGTTCCTCGGGGACAACACCCGCAAACGCGCCATCCTCACTCAACAAAGGAGGACGCAATTCGGTGTTTTCCGTGACAAGCTCCAAAGTCGTCAGTAGTGGTGAGTAGCTCGGATCGCTTAACAGATTAAGGGCGTCGACCGCTGAATCCAGACTTTGAAAACGCGCGATATTAATTTCCTTCAAAAATACCTGCCAGTTTCGAACGTAATCTGTAAGATACGTCCGCTTGATCTGCTTACTCAATTCTGCACGCTCTGCTTCTCCATACTGAAGGTCATCGGAGCTACCATAGATCCAGCTGTCATCCTCCAGCCGGTTTATCAGTTCGGAATCCGCACTATAGTCGACAGAGTCAAACCCATTTTTCGTGTAGAGTATTGCAGTACTGAACAATTCATTGTCGGGACGAATACCAAATGACATTTCACTATCGCCGCCTATTTGAGGGTAGAGGTCGATAGGAGAATTGTTGTTATGTTGCAGCTGTTTGTATAGACGCTGCGATTTCGGAATCCGACTAAGCTGTTGGCGAACACGGAGAAGTAGCCGAGGGTCGGGCTCACTTTGAGGTAAAGGCTCACGAAGTAACGCATCCAAATGCGCCATCAGTACTTGTTGCCGCTCTAGATTACCCTTGTATTGCTCTTGCCAATACTGTTGCGCCCAAGAGGTAATATCCTCATTATTCTGACGAGATTTATCGGATAGCATTATATAGACGCCCAATGTGTTCGGCAGACCAGCATCTTCAGCAGTCAATCCACCTAACTCGCGCTCGAGACCACTCCTGAAGGAAGGAAGAAAATAGCGGGTAATGTTTTGCTGATAAAGCGACTTCGCTGCAGCATCCACGCGCCCATCATAAAGCCCAAGACCGGTTAACCAGGGATGCTCTTCCTGATCGTAGACAAGACTTGCCTCCCTTAGTGGCTTGAGAATTTTTAGCGTTGGAACGATATCTCTACTACCCACTCGCATCTTTTTACTGGCTTCTTCGTAATCATCTGTCGCCACCGCAACTTCGGCCATAAAGCCTCTGTTCTGGGTGACTATACCCGCCCATACAATAACCATGACTACCGAAACCGCAGCCAAAGCCACGAAGCTTAGCCGGCGACCCCAGCGCAATAGCGATTCTATTTTGCGGTTTGTACCCGTCAACTCGGATTCTGCAAATATGACGTCAGTTATCAGACGATTCAGAAAGAAGCTCTTACCCGTTCCCGCTTGCGGAGCGGCAACGCTTCGGGGCAACCCAAAACTTGCATTTACCGAAGCCATCATCCGATCGATAGGAGAGCCTTCCTGAGTGGCACTTGAAAAATAGACGCCACGCAACATGGGGGAAGCGTTGAACTTATTGACCGCGAAGGTAGTAGATATGAAATCTTCAAGATTGCCCTGCAGAGCATCCATACGATTCGGGAAACCTTGAATTAACGCTCTTGCGTCTACGCTGCGCTCGGTGTCTATTCGCCACAATAATCTCTCGTTTAGGCGCTGTACCAATTCCGAATATTCACGACGGAAAGACTCACCTAAGTTAGCCTGGTCTTCGTCGAGAGGAAATGTCATACCCCAGACCTGCGCTCTTTCTGCTTGAGACAAATTGGCAAAAAATTCGCTGAAACCCGCGACCAAATCTCCTTTTGTAAACATCAGGTACACGGGGAAATCGATACCCAGTTTTTCTTGTAATTCGTCGATTCTACTGCGTATAGTTTTTGCATGTTGCTGGCGCTGATTCGCAGTTTGTACCATTAGCTCCTGTAAGCTAATGGCAATAATTACGCCGTTGACAGGCCTTCTCGGTCGATATTTTTTAAGTAATTTTAGGAAGCCGACCCATGAACTATTGTCGACTACCCGATGGCTGTCCTGAGTCGTATACCGACCGGCTGTATCAATCAATACGGCATCATTTGTAAACCACCAATCACAGTGACGCGTACCACCTATTCCACCTAGGGCCCCGGAGCCGTGCGTTTCAGCCAATGGGAAATGTAAACCGGAATTGACCAGTGCCGTTGTCTTCCCCGCACCTGGAGGACCAATAATAATGTACCAGGGTAGTTGGTACACCGTTTTACCGCCAGATTCGGAATTGAAGCGAGACTTCTTCAGTATTCCTAGAGCGTCTCGAAATCTGTCATTTATTAATTTGATCTCTTCAGCACTGCGTTCCTGATCGGGGTCTGCTCCAGCACCAGATTTGTCGTCCTCTTGCAAGGCATCCATCATCTGATTATTTTTACGCTGCTGTAAGCCCCACCGGATAAGCGACCAAATAACCCAAATCAACACTATCGCAGCGATGATAAGAAGCCGGGAATTTGTGGATAGCGGGGTATTGTCGGCACCAAACTTAACGTAATCCGCTCCCCGCCAAATCAATGTCGATATTGCTAAAATTCCAATAATGCCATATACCCAACGGTTGTTGAGTAGGCTGACGAGCTGTCTCATGGATTACCCCAGTTACTATCTTATTATCAATTACAGAAATTGTTTTTTTACGATACTCGGTTGGTCATCGCAACGCTAGGAGCGCAATACCGAAGCATCGCTTTTCTCCGTTTGAAGCAGGCTATCCAGTCTTTCGGCCGTGGGCTCTGTCGATTGGTAGAGCCACACTCGAAACCCGGAGAAGGTTACCAGCAAGACAACCATCACACAGCTTGCAACGACCCAGAGCGGGATGTATTGCATAAGCGATCGCTTGCCAGCGACCTGACTTTGCCAGTGAGGCGACAGATCTGATTCAAACTCTTGCCGATAGTTTCGAATTGTCTGGTACAAGGTATTGCTAATCTGTTCAAGGTTTTCGCGACCCCGTGGATCGACCTTAAACTTACCTTGAAAACCAAGACTGATACAAAGATAGAAAAGTTCGAGTACCTCGAGGTGAGAAGCTGGCGCTTCAAGCATACGCTGCAAGACTGAAAAACACTTTTCACCACCGCCAGTCTCGTTATGGAATTGGCTAAGAAGAGAGTGCTGCCCCCAGAGACTATTCGCGCCCCAAGGCGCATTTAGAACGATCTCATCTAACATTGTACACAGTAAATATCGAGCGGGAAGAATCTGCTCAGAAGCTATCTGCTTGTTCTTGGCAGCCTGCTCAAACTGTTTTATTTCGTCGATCAGCTGTCGCTGCAAATTAGGAATGTCGCCGTGCTCAAGCGTGGAACGCAACCTATTACTTACCGTCAGAATTACAGACGCAGCTGCAACGAGCGGATTAAGACCGCCCTGAATTTTGAATTCAGAGGGATCGGGTATTGCTTGCGGCTGCGAAAGTGGTGAACGGCCGATGGGCGCCGACATCCGAGCACTTTGCTGCGGACTAGCCGGAGCACGTGCACCGGGTCTCGGCACCATAACCGTCCGGTCTGAAGTATCGGCAATTGGCGGCAGATTCCCCCGCTGAACAAAAACTGTTTTATCGTCATCATCACTCATCATTTAGTCTCTTATAGCCCAAAGCTCCAGTTCAATACCCGGGTATTCACCGCCTAAGTGCACGGCAAAACCGCCTGAAGATTTGGTCATTTCCCAAACTTCGCCAGACTTTTCAATTCCAAAATAAGTAAAACCGGCGTGATAGGGTATTTGTCTCGGAGTTACTGGGAGCGGCCGTAAAGGCAAACCAGGCATCGAAACGCTAATTAATTCCCGAATTTTCTCCACGCCCGCAATCTTTGCCTGGCTAGGCAAGCGGTTGCGCAGTAAATCACCTTGCATATCAGCTTTAGCCGCGAGAACAAAAGTGGCGCTATTGAGGAGACTACGATCGGTAATCGGAGCAACATAAATCCCATATTTGCGCTCCACGAGACCCATTGAAATAGCTGTCTGCTCCAACACTGTACTCAAACATTGACGCAACACGGCTATCACACCGGAAAATGTGCCAGCAAGATTATCGTGCTGATAATGGGGGAGTTCGGGGGCGCGCTTGCTAGTCGATGTGAATGTCGACAGTTCGCCAGCAATTTGAACGAGCTCGGTGTAAAGCTTATTGGGGTGTAATCCTTTTTGTTGCGACAGATGTATTAACAGAGGCTCTATACGATTAATGACCTGTAACAACATATAATCTGCGATCTCTGCCGAACCAGCTCTACCGCTATCGGTCAACCGTCCACCCAAAGCGTCACCGCGCTGCTTAAGCAAGGAGGTTAACTCTTCAAAATAGGCTTTTAGCGGTGGAGAAATATCACAATCTAATACGGGCGGCAGAAAGTGTTGGTCTAACGACGCAGTTTTTGTCGATATATTTTCTTCAATCCGAGCAACACCTAAGACAGCGTAGCCACTCAGATCATCCGACCCGAGTTTTAAGCAAATACGCAGTTTTCCAATCTGAATTTGCGCCTGCTCACCCGACGCAACGCTCGTATCGCGCGCCGAATAATTATAAGCCTGGTATCGCGCTTGAGGCT
Source organism: Oceanicoccus sp. (assembly GCA_047623245.1). Lineage (GTDB taxonomy): Bacteria > Pseudomonadota > Gammaproteobacteria > Pseudomonadales > Dasaniaceae > Oceanicoccus. The sequence continues at coordinate 10,143 of JBLHNZ010000071.1, forward strand.
GATCATCTTCGTTCCGATTTGTATCTAGCACCCCGCTACGCCGCAAAGGTATACACAGATAAACCGTTTCATTACTGATATTTTCTGGAATCGTCAGAACGGGAGGAAGCTCTTCGATATCGGGGATTTTGAAGGGCGTGCCATCTGGAAACACCCCCTCTGCAGAGGTGATAGACAGTTTTCCGAGATGCAAAGGTTCCTTGTCGATATTGAGATCACTGAAGCCATAAAAAAAGGGCTCAAGGGCCGCACTTCGACCTTCAATATATCGTTCCAGATAACGATTATTTTGTTGAAAGTGCTGAGGCCGCAAGAACATGCCTTCTGACCATACAATTTTATTGTTATCGGACATTAAGGGGTTTTCCAGATGAGTTGACTAGCCTTAGATATTATCGTTCATATCACGAATACGCAAACGTTCAGCTTTGATAGTATAGTTAATCGTTTTACGCGCAGTTACCGGTAATATGAGCAATGCATCAGCTCTATCATATTGGACAAACGCAGCCATCACGCCGATATATCGCGTCTCGGGAGTTAAAGGTATCATTTCGTCACGAGTCTCGTCGGGAGAAAACTCTTTTAGCTCATAAGTTTCAATCAAATCCGAACCCAGTCTTTCAGTTGGATTCTCGTAAAGACTAAGAAAATCCTCACGCTTGAACTGCCGATCGTCAGATAAAGCAAAAACCTTGATCACTATTGGACTAGGCCTGCCGTCTTGATCGGGATTGAGGTCCTTTGACGTAACAAAAGTGAGATTAACACCGGTCTTAGTGTCGAGTAATTCACGTGTAGCACCACACCCGACAATACCGAGAACAGTGATACCAACGAAAAGGAACCGGATAGCAGAAGACAACTTAATCATGGTAGATCCTATATTATAATTGTTCGAACAAACTAGACTAACGGCGAAGATGCTTGCAGCCTAGACATTTATTGTCGATTCAAGCGACGGGAAGACTTTAACTCCTGTAGTTTTTCCTCATAGGCCTCAGCAAAAGCGTCACCGAACAATCTATCATAACTTGCTTCCTGATCTTTTTGCAGTTCGTCAAAATGTGCCACGTAACTCTCCCAGATTTTGGCTTTTCGGCTCCCCAAAACCCCCTTGCGATCTGAACCCAGCCTTGATTCTAACGTACTGGGGCGAAATTGGGAAAGCATGTAATTAAAAGCCGACTTCATTGCGTATAAAACAGCAATTTGGTGGTCTGCAACATCCTCAAAACCCTCCTGCACGGCCTTTCCCGGATTAACAAAAGCATCACTTCTACTTACAAACATAGCCTGTAAAGCGTCGTTCGCTCCAGCGGAAAATTTCAGGGGATTGTTTCCCGTGGTAGTTATTACCGTCCGCGATGCACGAAGTTCATTTTTTATACTAGCGCGCGCCTGTAGCAAATTAACGAGATTTTCAACAGTACTATTTATTATAGCAGCACTATTTGGCAATAACGCAGCCTCTTGCTCCGCACTTAAACCGTGCAACCCTAACAATGACGCTAAACCTGCAGACTGCTCTGCCGAAGGCGCTGCCGGTGGTGCCGGCAACGAAACCGACGGAGCCACTGGTGGCGCCATTATTGGTGGCGCTACCGATGGTGGCATTATTGGCGGTGCTACTGGTGGTGGCATTATTGGCGGCGTTGCCGGAACGACGGCAGGAGCCACCCTTATTTCTGGCATAGCCGCACTGTTAGCAGGCCCAACTTGTGATTCCTCCCACCAGTTATCCTCTTCGTCGCTCAGCACGTTGGCACCCAAGCCCGGCTGTTCAAAAGCCGCAAGCGGATCCATTGACGTTTTCTTCTCGAGCGAGACCAATGGATCGACGGCCGAACTAGACCCAATATTGCCCCATGGGTCAACCTGCTGGGGATTACCCGACGGCTCTATCCACTGATCGAAGTCATCTGCAATACCGTTATCCTCATGAGGCTGAGTCGATTCTGTCGACTGCAGTTCAGGCGGCTCAGGATATGGACTAGTTTCATCTCCAGGAATATCCAGAAAATCGACTGCCTCAAGCCCATCGGGTAGTGCCGATGCAGACCCAGAACTCGCGTCAATCGCAACGGAAAACTCATAATCACCAATAATGAGTAGATCACCACTGTTAATCGGCAAAGTATTACCTTTGCCAATAGCTTCTGGATCGCTATTGATAAAAGTGCCATTGCTACTCTGATCCAATAGCATGAACTGAGCACCGTGCAAGCTGACCTGCACATGTCTGGATGAAATTACGCGCTGCTCGTCCGGTAAAATTACGTCATTTCCAGACGCACGACCGATCGACTCCCCATCTCCTAATACAAACAGCTGTCCTGCGATTGGATTGCTGGCTGGTGCG
>JBLHNZ010000072.1:0-12361 GCA_047623245.1 Oceanicoccus sp.
CCCCGATGCGGCCGCAAACATGTTTGAAAAAATGCAGCAAGCTACCCGTTATGCAAGTAATCGACCTCCTGAATTTCTTCTGTCGCACCCAGTGACCGAAAGCCGGATAAGTGATGCAAGAAATCGTTCGCGAAAGCATCCAAAAAAATTGTATAAGGAATCGCTCCTATTCCATTTAATGCAAGCCAGAGTAGCCCTGCATTTTTCGGGAGCAAGTAAGGATACTGTCGCGCAATTTCAGGCTAAACTCAATGCGGGACGCGGCCACTCCGATGCCAATCAGTACGGACTGGTACTTGCGCTAACAGCCAATGGTGATTTCGAAGAAGCTCAAAATCAACTCACCCCACTACGCGACGCCTCACCTATGGAAATGAGCTATCTAATCGCACAAGCGGAACTCTACACTGCATCAGGTCGAAACAAAGAGGCTATTAAACTATTAGACAAGGCGCTTTCAATCAACCCAGGTAATCATCCCCTGACTATGACCCTAGCCGACGCACTTATTAAGTCCAACCAAGCGTATCGTGCAGCGTCGCTACTGAAAAGCCATACAGCAAAAAAACCAAACGATCCTTCTGTCTGGTATTTATTGGCAGAAACCCATGGCTTGGCCGGTAATATCGTCGGAGTACATCAAGCAAGAGCCGAATTTTTTGTATTAAACGGCGTACTCGATCGGGCAGCCCGCCAACTCGGTTATGCGTTACCTCTGGTAAAAAACAATCACTTGAGCACGACCAAAATCAAAGAAAGAATTAAACAAATTAAACAAATGGAGCTCGCGATGAAAGAACTTTGAGTGCGGACATTCCTACTGTCTTTAAATTTTCAAATTGAGTAACGCTCATCGTAAAAATGTCTATTTTGCTTTAAATTCCAACATCCTTTTGAGCGGAATCATTGCTTTCTCGCCCAGCTCTCTATCGATCAATATTTCACCAGCGCCCGTTTTTAACGCCTCTGCTAAGTTATGCAATCCATTCATCGCCATCCAAGGACAATTTGCGCAACTTTTGCAGCTTGCACCACTACCCGCCGTTGGGGCGATAATAAATTCCTTGTTTGGCACCTGCTGCTGTAACTTATAGAATATCCCTTGATCGGTCGCGACAATAAATTGAGTATTAGGCATTGTCTTTGCGGCATTAATGATTTGTGAAGTTGAACCAACGTAATCCCCTAGATCTGCCACCGATTCTGGCGACTCAGGATGAACAAGAATCGCCGCGTCGGGATACACTTTCTTTAAATCGAGTAATCCTTTAGCTTTAAACTCCTCGTGCACTATACACGAGCCATCCCACATCAGCACATCTGCTCCAGTCTCTCGCTGCACGTACCCACCCAAATGTTTGTCCGGTGCCCACAGTATTTTTTCTCCTTTTTGATCGAGATAGTCAACAACCTGCAAGGCGATACTTGACGTCACAACCCAATCTGCGCGCGCTTTGACGGCAGCAGACGTATTGGCATATACGACGACAGTACGGTCTGGATGTTGATCGCAAAAATCTGAAAATGCTTCAGATGGACAACCAATGTCTAAGGAACAAGTTGCCTCTAGCGTCGGCATTAGGATCCGTTTTTCCGGAGATAGAATTTTAGCAGTCTCACCCATAAATTTAACGCCAGCGACAACCAACGTCGTCGCATCACTATCTCTGCCAAAACGCGCCATTTCCAACGAATCTGAAACACAACCGCCGGTTTCCTCTGCCAACTCTTGAATCAAAGGGTCTGTATAATAATGAGCTACCAACAGTGCATTTTCTTTTTCTAGTAGCTCCTTAATCTCTTGGACGAATAAATAGCGGTCGGCACTCGATACCGGATTATTAGTCTGGAGTCCTGCCAGCCGCTCTTCCACTAACTTGTAAGATGATGCTCCATCGGGAGCGATTGATAGTTTCGCCACAACAATACCTCTATAAATGCATCGCAATTTTCCGCATATTAACAGAATATTGACCGGGAGCGAGGTATTTGTAACTAAGAAGATTGATTTAAAGTCGCGAGGGTCGAAATAGGGAGCGTCATTTCAGAACGACAAAGTGCCAATTTTTTGACACACAAAAACAAGCTGATTCGGTGTCGCGCAGACATTGACCTAATGGCCGCTTCAATATCTTATCCGAGACTCTTGTTCCAGCAACTTATTGGCCTATGTAAATATAAATGAATGACTAGACTTTAGTATTTGTGACCAGAGTCAGAAGGCTGGCCTCTGCCTCAGATAACCCGCACTGAGCAACGAGCTGAGAGGCGTCTGCGCCGTCCTCAACCAAAGACAAGGCTTGTTTGTAAGGAAGGTAATCAACGTGAGTCATTTCAAGCTGCTGCTGTTTTTCCATGCTTGTTGCGAGCTTTCGTTCTACATTTATAACGTGCTGCCCAACACCAACGGAAGCGCTGTTCACTACCGATAAATCGTGGCCCAAGCGTTCAAATTTTTGTTTGAATTCGCTTTTAAGGTTTTCTATCTCCATTTTTTGTCGATAGAGAACATAGCTAACCAATATCGACAGCAAAATAGCAATTGTCAACGCTGTCCAGATAAGTACCATATACCCTCCCAAATTCTCGATTTTGCTCCAAAAATAACTAACTAATCCGTAGAGTACGATTAAAACTCGTCAATATCATTCCATTCTTGATCGGAAAGTAGTTTATCTAGCTCAACAAGAATCAGTAATTTGTCATTCTTATTACATACGCCTTGAATAAACTTGGCATTTTCATCATTTCCCACGTTTGGAGCAGTCTCAATTTCCGATTGCCGCAAATAGACGACCTCGGCTACAGCGTCAACAAGAATACCGATAACGTGGGAGTCCGCTTCAATGATGACGATTCTCGACTGATCAGTAACATCCGCCGTTTGCAGCCCAAAACGATTTCGTGTGTCGATAACAGTGACTACATTACCACGCAAATTAATAATACCCATGACATAGTGCGGCGCACCGGGCACGGGAGCAATTTCGGTATAACGCAGTACTTCTTGTACCTGCATTACATTGATCCCATAAGTTTCGCCATCCAACCGAAACGTAACCCATTGCAGCATTGGATCTTCTGCATTTTTAACCGTATTCGTTGCCATATCTATTATCCTTTCAAATTCCCGATAAACCAAAAACAAACAACCGACAAAATTGACTGTCGAAACAACGTCAACTTTATTATGCTTATCCTTGTACTATAGAACGTAGCACTAACTGTGCCAGCGTTTAAACTGTGAAGTTTTCTTATGATAAGCTATTTATCTTTTTCCACAAACATAAGCGTTAGCTGATTAACATCTAACAAGGCACACATGTGCTCTACTACTGTTCCTGCCAACCATGGACGCTTGCTCCTTTTCCCGCGCCATTTTATGCTTTCCGGGTCTAAAGAAATTGAACTCGACACACCCTCAGCGGCCAAACCCCAGTCTACGCCATTAATCGATATTACGTAGTTAAATTGTTCTGACGTTTCTTCGTCAAAACGCTCTGGCATTACAACTTTTGTGGTATTTATTACACGAATGTTACGGTCCTTTACCGGTAATAAACCCAAAAACCAGTCAACTTGACCAAAGATAGGAGTCAACTCTTCCGTCATTGGATAAATCGCGCCTAATTCGGTCAAGGGTACCGCAAGCGTTAACCCACACACGGTGAACAAAAGACACTCAAACCGCCGTTGTGCCCAAGGTGGATAAAGTTTGTTGAGACCTAAAACACCTTCCGATGGCTCCTTGGGTGTTTCAAGCACTGCTTCATCACTGGCTTTAGGGCTGACTTTAGGACTGAGTACCGGAATATCCGGAGCTCGCGGCTTATCACGATAGGGTAAAAGCGGTGCTGTCTCTGCTGAAGTTTGTACCTCAGGTAATGGCAATTTCAGTAAAGGATTTCGCAACGGCCGCGCAAAAGAGCGCTGCTCAACTTCATCCTGAAGATCTAGATAATCTCGCTTTCGCCGCAAAGTAGGAGTGAATCTTTGTACTTGTGTTAGGCGCTCGGCGTGAACCCTAGAAGAGACCGGCGCCCCGCCCCTCATGAGGCTCTCGGGATTATCGGATAGAACGCCCTCTTTTGTGTCGTACTTTAGTTGCTGATTTGCTTTTACTACCAGATCATCTTCCTCAACGACTTTATGCTTTTTGCCAGGAATTTCGTCGCCATCCGCCCGCCTCAGAGCTTCTTGATCGATTTGATACTCAACAGTTGCACTGTGTGAGTTTTCAGCTGGTTTAGAAAGTAATAAATCGAGGTAACTCTGAACTGAGTCCTGCGCTTTTATATCAGAAGGCTTATCTTTATCTGTCATGTGTGAAAACACGCCTCGCTACGCTTGTAGACGCTGCTGCTGTTTAGATAACAGGTATTTTAATAAGGACCTATAAGCTTCCACGCCACGCGAATTTGGGTCGTAAACTGACGGTGTAACGCCTTTTCTACTTGCGTCACGGAAGCGAGTGTCTACTGGAATCATGGCTGGCCATATACTGTCTACGTAGGTGTTTCTCAATTCTCGCAGTGATCCTATAGACGCTTGTGTCCGTCGATCGAACATTGTAGGAACAACAATGTGCTCTAGATCTTTCTTTAACGATCGAGTGACCATTGAAATTGTTCTCACCATCCGCTCGAGGCCTTTAATTGCAAGAAACTCAGTTTGCACAGGTATCAGTAAACGCTGACTGGCTGCCAACGCATTAATCATCAACGCGCCAAGAACCGGTGGGCTGTCAATAAGTACGTAGTCATAAGAGTCCCATACTCGGGCTAATGCCTTGGCCACTTTCAGCCCCATACCTTCTGTCGAAGCTTTGCGCTCTACTGTAGCTAGCGCCATACTAGAGGGTAACAAAGTGAGATTTTCTTGAGAAGTACTGAGTAGTAGAGTTTTAATTTCAGCGGCATCAATATTAGCTTCACTAAATATACTGAAACTACTACGCTGTAAGGTGTCGGGATCATAACCAAAATAACTGGTCATCGATCCATGTGGATCTAGGTCCAATAGCAGCACTCGTTCGCCTCCTTCAGCTAACAGACCACCTAGAGTGACAGCAGACGTTGTTTTACCGACTCCCCCCTTTTGATTGGCCACCGCCCATACTCTCACAAATAACACCTCTATCGCGCGTCAATAAATCTATCATATCTAATTTTCTAATATATAAGAGCAAGTTACGTACCATAAAACTCTGACGACGAAGACCGTATTCAATTTACTCTCTTCGCCCACTGGTAAACAGTGTTCCGCCTCCGTCCAATTCTATAGTCTCAACACCTTTTAGTGGGTCTTCTGCAACGGCTTCTTGTTCTTCAGGCTCAGCCGGAGAAACGCCCGGAATATTGATCCTTATCCCAGTCTGAACAGATTTTTCAATGAGCTCGTCCACACTAGCTACTTCACGAAGAGATGGTCTTAGATCCCCCGTCTTAGAAATCATGAGCACAACTCGTCTATTGGCCGAACGACCCTCTTCTGTGTCATTATCGGCAATCGGTTGGTGCTCGCCGTAGCCAATCACTGCAAACCTTGAGGGTGTCATTCCCTCCTCCACAAACAACTGTACAACTGCAGAAGCTCGCGCTGTCGAAAGCTCCCAATTTGACGGAAACAAAGGTGTACGTATAGGCCTATTATCGGTAAACCCTTCTACTTTTATGGGGTTACTCTGTCCTTTCAAAATTTCTGCAATACTACCCAATAGCTCGAGAGCCGGGACATCCAACGACGCATCGCCATTCCCAAAAAGCAGAGAGGACTTCAGCTCAACCTCTAACCACTCTTCATTGCCCCGTACCGTTAGTAATTTATTTCTCACCAAATCACCAAAAGCCCCCTCCAACTGCTCACTTATTTGACTAAACTCAGCAGCTAATTCATGAGTTTTTTCAATTTTATCTTCGCTTTCGCTATCAATATCAATTTTACTTTTCCCCTCATCTTCATCTACGCTGGTACTTGCGAGCTTAATAATCTGTCGAGGATTAGACTTCGCAAGTTCTCCAATTTGAAAAGGGTCGATCTTTCTTTCGGGGCTATTTTCCTCAACTATACCTTGATCAGTTGTACTGAAAACCTCGCTTAGCGTTTCGGACAGCACCTTATACTTGCCTTCGTTAACCTGTGAAATTGAATACATCACAACAAAAAATGCAAACAACAAGGTAATAAAATCAGCGTACGAAATTAGCCAACGTTCGTGACTTACGGTTTCTTCGACTACCTGCCGACGGGCCACAGGAAATTCTCCTAAATCGATAGATACAAAGATGTAAGTTTAAACTGACATCCACCGAGAGTAACTTTGATCGCTCTCACCACAACTACTTTGCAATGGGACTAGCCGCGAGCTAACAAGTGTGATGTAGGCGCTACTTATTCGTGCAGAAATCCATTGAGTTTAAGCTCTATGCCTCTAGGATTTTCTCCTTCAGCTATTGAGATAATACCTTCAACAATCATTTCTCTGTGAAGAGATTCTGTCCTCGCTATTGCCCTTAATTTACTGGCAATCGGCAAAAGCAGTAAATTTGCAAGACCTACTCCATAGATAGTTGCAACAAATGCGACTGAGATACCCGCGCCTAAACGATTGGCGTCACCCAGGTTGCCCATGACCTGAATAAGGCCCATTACTGCACCTATGATACCAATAGTCGGCGCATACCCACCCATACTTTCATAGAATTTTGCAGCATCGACATCTCTTTGCTCCAGCATTACGGACTCAACCTCCATAACGTTTCTGATACTTTCAGGTTCACATCCATCTACCAACAACAACAGTCCTTTGCGCGCGAAAAAGTCTTTTTCCGATTCAACAATTGATTCTAAGCCAAGCAAACCTTCTTTTCTCGCTGACACTGCCCAACGCACGATCTTTCTTACACCTTCCTTAAAAGCGATCGAAGGGGGGCGGAAAACCCAAACCAGTCGACGCATGGCCAATTTCAACGTAGCCATAGGTGTCTGCAACATTCCAGCACCTAGCGTGCCGCCCAAGACGATGACAGCTGCAGGGCCATTTGATAGAGCTTGAAGGCTTCCACCTTCAAGGTAATTCCCCCCAATCAAAGCTGCAAATCCAAGAACAACACCAATGATGCTTAATACATCCACGACTAGACAACCTCACACAAACGTTCACCTACCTGCAGAAGAGGCAAAATTTCGTCGGCTAAGTTAGCTCGGGCAATCGCCATAGGCATCCCGTAAATAACAGATGTTTTTTCGTCCTGCGCCCATATCGTCGACCCTTTTTGTTTTAGCAACTTTGCCCCTTCGCACCCATCAGAACCCATTCCAGTTAACACCACAGCGAGAACCCTGTCTGAGAATATATTGGCAGCGGACCCAAATGTAATATCGACACTCGGTTTATAGTTAAGCCTTTCGTCTCCAGCTAGCACCCTTACTTTTCCACCTTTGGAAATCATCAGTTGCTTGCCCCCCGGCGCTAACAAAGCCACTCCAGGACGCAACATGTCACCATCTTTTGCCTCGGAAACTCTTATTTTACACAACGAGTTTAACCGCTCTGCAAAAGCTGCTGTAAACGTTGAAGGCATATGTTGAATCAAAACAATGGGCAATGGAAAATTTTGAGGAAGTCGCGTTAATACTTTTTGCAGAGCAACCGGTCCACCTGTCGATGTACCAATGGCCAAGAGGGAGTATGATTTATTTCTCTTTGTTCTAGGTGCGACCCGGCTTCCTTCGGCTGCTTGCGGACTATTTAGTGTAGAGCCAGAGCCTGGTTGTAGTCTACTTGCTACCCCAGGGGACGCTGAAAGGCTTTGCCCCCTGCGGGCTTTAGCGACCATTTTGATTTTATCGCCGAGCGTTTTTTTTAACTCTGACGAATTTTTTGAAATCTCTTCAAAATTCTTCGGCAAATAGTCTACGGCGCCTGCCTCCAAAGAATCTAGAGTAACGCGAGCACCTTCGTAGGTCAGCGACGAAAACATTAAAATGGGTGTCGGGCATCTTTCCATGATTTCCCGAACCGATGTAATGCCATCCATTACCGGCATTTCGTAATCCATTGTGATAACGTCAGGCTTTAGTTTTATTGCCTGCTCTATTCCCTCTCGACCGTTTGTCGCAGTACCAATGACCTTTAAGCCATTGCAGGAATTAATCATCTCACCTAATCGACGACGGAAAAAACCGGAATCATCTACAATTAAGACGGAAACCGTCATTTCTCACCTCAGAATTCTTTCGTTTTAGGCTCTTAGCCAAATCAATCGATCGCAATACGCCAAAAACCAATGAATAAAAATTCGGGCGCAATACCTTTGACTCCATTTTTTGAGTTTTTAGGTCCAACAATTTATAAATCGTACAAACCATCTGAATAAGTAGTAATCAATATTAACTCACTACATTGACTAATCGCGATGATATCACTGTCATCCTGCATACCTACTTAGCATACTGGGAACATCCAATATAAGAGCTATTGCTCCATCACCTGTTATGGTCGCACCGGCCATTCCGGGTGTACCTTGCAACATCTTCCCAAGCGGTTTTATAACTACCTCTTCCTGGCCGACGAGTTGATCTACTACAAATCCAACACGCTGCGTACCAACGCTCACAATAACTACATGCGCACTATCGATAGAATCTCTCGCTGATGAACCCTTAACCAGCCATTCTTTCAAGTAAAATAACGGCAACGCCTTGTCTCTAACCGTAATAACTTCCTGGCCATCAACGACGTTCGTTCGCGACAAGTCCATATGGAATATTTCATTCACGCTAACTAAAGGAAACGCAAACGCTTGATCCGCTAACATAACCATCAAGGTAGGCATAATTGCGAGAGTTAAGGGAACCTTTATTTCTAAACGGCTACCTTTTCCGAGCTCTGAATGGATGACAACTGTACCGTTTAATTGATTGATCTTCGTTTTAACTACATCCATTCCCACGCCTCGACCAGAGACGTCAGAAATTACCGCTTTTGTCGAAAAACCCGGCATTAAAATAATATTAAAACATTCGGCATCACTCAATCGAGAAGCAGCGTCTTCATCATAAAGACCTTTTTCGACGGCCACCTGTCGCAGTCTCTCCGGGTCCATTCCAGCGCCGTCGTCAGTAATAGACAATAGGATATGATCGCCCTCTTGCTCTGCTGCAAGGATGACTTTACCGACACGTGACTTGCCGGATTTTTCCCTCTCATCAGGCATTTCTATCCCATGGTCTACAGAGTTCCTAACCAAATGCACTAAAGGGTCTGCCAGAGCTTCCACCAAGTTTTTGTCTAGATCTGTATCTTCGCCTTGCAGCTCAAGGGTAATTTCTTTTTTTAGTGTACGCGCAAGATCACGAACTACTCGAGGAAAACGACCAAAAACCTTTTTTATTGGCTGCATACGCGTCTTCATAACCGCTGATTGCAGGTCGCCAGTTACAACATCTAAGTTGGCGACTGCGTGTGCCATATTCTCGTCGCCACTCGAATTCCCAAGTCTCATTAGACGATTTCGAACCAGTACCAATTCACCAACCATATTCATAATTTCGTCAAGGCGCTGGGTATCTACTCGAACCGTTGCTTCGGCCGTGACACCACCTTCCTTGCTTGCAGGCTTCGGGGATTTAGCCGAACTAGGCGCAGCAGTCGGGGCGCTCGCCATCTGTTTTTTTGGAGCAGGTGCTACCGCCTGGGGATTCACTGCCTCAGGCTTTTTTTCAGGAGGCGGAGTATTTACGTTAGCTGTAGGTGACGAAGCAGTGTTTTTGCCGGTTGGCCCTCCGACTCCGTGTAACTGCTCCAACAACGATTCAAATTCATCGTCATCGATCAGATCACCGCCCTTACTTCCCGAAGGCTCTTTACCTTTTATCTCTTCTTTATTTTCACCCGTTTGCGCCTGAGTATTTTTTCCCGGCGCACTATTACCGTGTAATTGATCTAACAAAGCCTCAAATTCGTCATCTGTAATTTCGTTACTTGAAGCCGATGATTCACTAACGGCTGGCGGTACCTCCTCGACAGTAACTCCATGTGTACCCTTTCCATGAATCTCATCGAGAAGGCTTTCAAATTCATCGTCACTTATTTCTTCGCTGGATTGGGGGCTTACTTCAGTTGTAACAATACCATCAGAGCTATCTCCACTAACTGCTTTCGGACCACCAATCGCATCGAGAAATTGTTCAAATTCGGCATCGGAGATATCGCCCTCAGCGGCATTTGGTTCAACACTCTGCGCAGCAGGCTTAGCAGACTCTCCGCCATCTACCAAAGCCTCCAAGCTTGCCAATAATAGCGGGTCCGCAGGTTTCGGATCTTCACCACTCTTTACTTCGTCAAACATAGTGTTGACAGCATCGAGCACTTGCAAAACCACATCCATTAATTCAGATGTTACACTTCGCTGGCCATTTCGTAAGATATCAAAAAGATTTTCAGTAATATGACAGCAATCAACAAGCGCGTTCAGCTGCAAGAAACCAGCTCCGCCCTTTACAGTGTGAAACCCACGAAATATCGCATTAAGTAAATCACGATCTTCTGGACTTTTTTCTAGCTCAACTAGCTGTTCGGACAATTGCTCCAAAATTTCACCAGCTTCAACCAGGAAATCCTGAAGTATTTCTTCGTCTTCACCGAACATTTATTACTCCTCAAACACCTACCTGCATCAAAATAATGTTACTTGTGCAACGGATGGCAAAACCAGACTCCCAAAAGGCGCAATCTAATGGTTCTTACAACACAAACATCACAACTCGTTTTTAACACTCGTCGATAACGGCGCGACTGAGAAAAACTGCTATTTCAAGCCGCCTACCTAAAACCCCAAACTTGAAAGCAAGTCGTCAACGTCGTCTTGCCCCGTTACAACATCGGGACTATCTGTCCTAATTTGTGGCCCTTCTGCTTCTACGGCAGAAACAGGCTCTTTAGCGGGAGCTGGTTGCTCGTCGGCGTTCCGAACTATACCGGTAAGCTCTTCCACTTGCCCCGCTACTCTCATTAATTCTACCAATCGTACTTCAACTTCCTGGACTAGGCTAATAACCTTTTTTATGACCTGACCAGTTAAGTCCTGAAAATCCTGTGCTAGTAAAATAGTGTTTAGTTTTTCGCTCAGAAGATTTGAACTATCACCACTAAACACTAGAAATTCGTCCATTCGCCGATATAAATCGCGAAATTCATCGGGTTCCATTTCTCTGCGCTGCAGCCGCCCCCAGTCAACTTTTAAAGCTTGAGCTCTTTCGTGAATTTCCCCAGCGATAGGGATACCCTCTTCCACCATGTCCATGGTTTTATCGGCAGATGTTTGCGTAAGACTTAGAACATAATCCAAACGGTCCTGAGCATTTGTCATTTTCGAAGTATGCTCTCCCGATTCAGCGCCTCCCCCTACCGGTGAATTAGTATCGATATCAAAATTAACAATAGCGTCGTGCAAGCCTCGTGTCAGCTTACCTACTTCCACATAGATATTACGATCCCTTGCTGCATTGAGATCTTCGATCGCCGTATGAATACTCGAAGAATCACCCATCTCTAGCTTTTCTATTAAAGCAAGAGCACGGTTCTTAAGCTCATCCCAAACATGGTCTGGCATATTTTCTGGATCGGTTCCCAACATGGAATGATGCACCTTATATCGATAGTCATTAATAGATTGTCTAATGAAGACCTAGACTACTTAGCCAATTCGTTCAAAGATTTTTTCTATCTTTTCTTTCAATACTGCTGCAGTGAATGGTTTTACTACATAACCATTAACCCCGGCCTGGGCGGCTTCGACAATCTGCTCACGCTTTGCCTCCGCAGTAACCATCAAAATGGGCATATTTTTTAATCGATCATCTGCGCGAACAGCTTTTAGCAGGTCGATTCCCGTCATGCCGGGCATGTTCCAGTCGGTCACCAAAAAATCAAAGTTCCCGTTCTGTAACATTGGCAATGCGGTCGAACCATCATCAGCTTCCGCTGTGTTAGTAAACCCTAAATCGCGTAAAAGATTTTTGATGATGCGCCTCATCGTCGAAAAGTCATCAACGATGAGGATCTTCATATCTTTGTCCAAAACTACTACCTCCAGAGATTATTGCATATTCTGCTTGTCTAATTTCTACCTAATCAGTCTAGTCTCTGATCTTGTGGTAGCCAGTATATAGCGGCCTTTATAGCAATTTTTTGAATATATATCATGAATATTTTCATTTTTATTGTAAAGCCCAAAGCAATTCCACCACATTCTACAGTATCTGTATAATTTGCACACAAAACAACACCTTATACTAAACTTGCTTAAGGCAGCCATTCGGTTAATCTGCTTTTCAGCCTCATTGCGGCTTGGCTATG
>JBLHNZ010000073.1:0-12105 GCA_047623245.1 Oceanicoccus sp.
AGAGCCACAGGAGAATTTACTCTATTTTCTGGAAAAAAATGCACCTCTGTTAGAGCCTTGGCAACGTGAAGTGATTAGAATAATAAGGAAAATTGCTCAGTATTTCTACCCGCAACGACAAACTCAAGTTATGAACGAAGGGTGGGCGTGCTTTTGGCACTACACCATTCTTAACGAAATGTACGACCGGGGATTTGTTAATGAGGGGTTCATTCTTGAATTTCTGCAATCACATACCAGTGTTATTTTCCAACCCGAATTTGACAGCCCTTACTACAGCGGCATCAACCCATACAGCTTAGGGTTCGCGATGATGACTGACATTCGGCGTATTTGCGAACACCCTACCGATGAAGACAAACGATGGTTCCCTAATATAGCGGGGTCGCCCTGGAAAGAAACATTACAATTTGCAATGCGTAATTTTAAAGACGAAAGTTTCATTCAACAGTTTCTATCACCCAAAGTAATACGTGATTTGAAGTTATTTTGCGCACTCGATGATGACAGCGCATCCCATATTGAGATAACAGCGATCCACGACGATAGCGGTTATCAAAAAATACGGGAAAAATTAGCGGGACAATATAATCTGGGCGACCGCGAACCAAATCTTCAAGTCACCCGCATTGATGTTCGGGGCAATCGAGCGATGTACCTTGAGCACCAACAACACAACCGCAAGCCGCTTGGAGATAATACACAAGAAGTACTGAAGCACTTACATAAACTGTGGGGATTCGATGTGCATCTAACGTCAACGCAGGACGACAACGTAAGTGTCACTTATCACTGCCCAGAAACCGATTTCGATACAAAAGACAGCTAAAGTCGACTTGTGTCAGCCGCAACCACCTCCTTTACGTGCCCAAATAGTTTTAGGTCGCACTCATCATGGAATGACTTGAACCTTCTTATGATAGATCCGAAAAAGACCATAACCAAGATAATCACCTAACACTGTTGAAATCGTTCACCATGATTTTTTTGAAAATAATTTACGAAAAATGCTTGCGCATGACAAAAAGGAGACTAGACTGTGTTTATGTACAGTACTGATCATTAAAACAGTCGTGGGTATTAGTACAGAGAAAAACAGGTATGCAGCAGACGACCATATTTTTAAATTAATCTTTCCACTGTTTTTAGAACCATTGCTTATACGACAGTGGTAATTTATAAAAGGAAATAACGATGAACCTCTTTTCTAGTATCAAAACAGATGTCCTAAATCGTAGTAATATCAGAGATAACCGTGTATTCAGCCCTGTAAGCTATCGCCATTTTCGTCAACATTTGGCCAACATTCCATCGACTACAGTACAAGGCAAAGGATTTGAAACTGTCATCTACGATAAAGAGGGCGATATACAAGCAATTGTCCACGCCGCATCCATCGATAACAAAGGAACTTGCTATCCGGCAGAGTACTTTATAAGGACATCGGTACTATCAAATGTATTGCTCCATGCAGCCTAATAGAGAGGTGATATTATTTTCCAAAGATTGATACAAAAAGCCGGTCTCGGTTACCATTTGAGAGGCTAGAGATTATCAAGCGCACTTTTTTCTCTAGCTTCTTTTTTTTGATAAACCCACAATTCATTTCATGTTACCATTGGCCTAACTATTCAGTAATTAACCTTAGGTAAAACATGTACGTTTTTTCAGCCAATGCCCGCGCCAAAGAACAATTTGAAGATTTTGCAAAAGGCGATGAAGTTCCCTTTATTGTTTACATCAACTACAAAGATCTATTCGGCGCAGAACAACTCTGTCGCTTGTATCTTATTCAGGAAGGGTTTGAAAAGCCAGCGGTTGATAAACGCAAACTTATCGAAGAGAAATTTCTTCAGGATCAAAAGCTAATTGATGCCGACCCATCGTTAAAAGAAGCTCTCGAAAGCGGTTATTCCATTCAGATTTTCACTTCCCACTGATATAAGTAGTGACTTGTGACACCCAAAGATAAATCAAAAGTCGCAATAACCTCAATAAGAATCTATCCCGGCCCGATATCATGACCCTAAAGCACTGTATTATCCACAAAATTGAACGTAAGGCTCCTGGCAACGACATCATTACAGAAATACGACAGCAGGAGAACAACAGCTCAGGCCCTATATATTCATTGATTGAACAACTCAAACAAAGCTATCAACGCAGTAGTCAAAAGCAATATGGCCACTTCGACCAAACCAGATCTGACAATCCTATTCCACAGTGGCTACAGGAGCATCAATCGGGAAAGTCAACATTCCCGACCATTAGTTTACGTATCATCGAACACTTTCAAGAAAAACTGGGATCGACAGACGAGGTATTTTCGTTTCATCTAGTCATTGCTTTTGAGACAGTTCTAGACCAAGACTTACTCTATATTTTTTGGGTTCCACATGTCGATGCCACTCACGTAAACAGCGACTTGGAGGTAGCAAGTTCCCAGTTTATCGATACAAGAAAATTACACTATGCGACCAAAGTTTACCTACATGAATGGCTCGAAGAAAACTCGCAAAAGTACTTGTCCATGGTGATGAGTCGGGGCAACAAGAACCTAAGTGATGCATTTTCAAACTCTATCGGTTTTTCAACGGGCCTCGACCTAGCTGAAGACACCAGTGAGTTCTTAGGTATTCTCGACCAGTATGCCAAATCGATACCCGAGGAAAAAGTGAGCGAGTATAAGGGCAAAGTACTCGACTATTGTATTGAGCAAGATAAAAACGGCAACCCTGTTGTATTCGATGACATATCGAGCCAGTTAGATGAATCCGCTCCTGAGAATTTCTCCAGTTTTGTGAGCGACCATCAGCAAACACCCAAAACAGAAATCTATACAGATCGCAGCAGTCTCAAACGATACGTTCGTTATTTCGGTCGTGACAACACCATGAGTATTAGTTTTTCGTCTGAGATGTTTGGCGAAGATATAATCTATGACCCGCAATCTGGATCTCTAACTATTAAACGAATACCCAAGTCTTTAAAACAACAGTTGCAGCGCCGGATAAATCCCCCGAGCGCTGATAGCCCTGAGGAATCTACAGACATTTAACACCTGTTTTTGGAGATCAGAATATTGTTTGAAGAAAAGCACTTACTGCAGATAGCCTCTCTGAAAATGCCCTTTGGAAAATACAAAAACGTTGTGCTCATTGACCTTCCCGAAGATTATCTTTTGTGGTTCTCTAGAAAAGAATTCCCGCAAGGTAATCTCGGGATGCTTATGCAGTTGACCTTGGAGATTAAAATTAATGGCCTCGAAGGCATCATTGAACCACTGAAGAAACCCTCCAGCGACAGAAAGTAGCTATCTCTCTCACGTCGAACCAGAAGAGGACGTTGATTTCCAAATTCAACAAGGAAGAAACGCGCCTTACCCTCCACTCGCTGTAAGCATCACCCACAGTGAATTTCGAACACAGTGATGGGTATATCTAACTATTAAAACTTACTGAAAACCATCAACTCCGCGAAAGAGAATGCAAACCATTTAGTTTAAGCGATGAGAATCAAGCTGTATGTCTTCAACGTAACGGCCCAGTAGAGTGATACGCCCCGCATATCGCTCCTCGCCTGTTGTGGTGAATTCAAAATTGTACGAACGCCACAATTGAAGTGTATTACGGGAATTTCTCTTAAACCAAAAACCGCGCAAAAACACACCATCATCGAGTAACTGTACGTCCATTTTTTTACAATAGGCTCTAGTCGATGTTAAAGCGATTTGTTTCACACCCTGAGCGTTCCACCACAACATACAAAATAGCGTAAACACCGCAAACACCATCACGTCAGACAAATCAAACATGGGCTATTCCAATTTGTGTAATGGGATCACCACATTAAATCATCGGGAATCTGATAATCAGCATAGGGGTCGTCGTCGTCAACATCAGCTGCCGTTTCGAGCCTATCGATACATACAATGACTTTGTCGGGCTCACGCATTTTAATTTTTTCGGCAATAACCGTAGGCACAACTTCGTACTTACTTTCAAACATAACGATAGCTAAACGACCTTTACTTAGCTGTTCTAGCATTGTCTTATCAACAAGTATCTTCTTTATTTTCTTATTATCGGTGAAATTGTAATCGATTTCAGCTCTATTGCGCGGTAACCGGTTGACCTTAATCAACTGCTGAACTTGAGCAGCGACCGCCTTGATCTCAGCCTCGACATTCTTTTTCTCGTTCAATAAGCGGTCATTTTCTACCTTTTCTTTGCGTGCCACTTGCACCTGCAACTTAGTATCATCGACAAATTCGGTTTTTGAGCGCCGCTGTACTTTCGCTTGTTTTTGCTTGTCTTTTTTGACTTTACTTGCTTTTTTCTTGTCAGCCAAACCCGCTTGTAGTAATTGATCCTGTAACGATCCCGCCATCAGTCGGCTTCCCCTTGTGGAATAATGAATGGGCTTAAAACAATGTCCGCCCTACATTTAGATTGATTCATTAAAACGTCTCACTTACACTTTCGCTATCCGATACTTTACAGCGACCGCTTCCCGAATGCTATTACCTGTTACTTTTCAGTAATCCAATCACCTGTGTAAACCACCATGTTAAAGCTAAATAATACTCTTACAATCCCTACTGAAGAACTCCAATTTAACGCTATTCGGTCGCAAGGGGCGGGGGGACAGAATGTAAATAAGGTGTCGACAGCTATCCACCTACGTTTTGACATTACCGCTTCCTCGTTGCCGGAGTTCTATAAATCTCGATTGCTGCATTTGAACGATCAGAGAGTTAACAAGGACGGCGTAATCGTAATAAAAGCTCAACAGTATCGCACTCAGGAAAAAAACAGAGAAGATGCACTTAATCGCCTGGGACAGTTAATTAGGGGCGCCACCATAATCACAAAGAACCGAAGACCAACCAAACCAACGAAGTCATCTCAAAGAAAGCGAATGGATAAGAAAAACCAGCGTGGTAAAACGAAAAACTTAAGAGGAAAAGTTGTTGATTAGTAGCCCTGATCAGCTAAAAATCGGATTATGTTTCTAGAAAAATCAGTTAAATTCAAAACGTTACACTAATTGGTATACAATACCACCCTATATTTAGGCTTAACAAGTTAGTCCATAGGAAAAATGATAGATAAATGCCAAAAACAGAAGCCTCGCTATTAAAAGTCTTACTGCCGAAATACTCACCCTTTGACAGTATCGACAGTAGTTTACTTGAGACTTTAGCTGAAGATATCGAAATCAAAACAGCGGACACAGGCTACATTCTATTTGAAAGTGGTGCTTTCGACTCAACTGAGTTTTATTTGGTCAGTGGCTCTATTAACTTGATCGCCAGAGATGGTCGGGAAAATACGATCAGCATGCGTAATTCCAACGCTCGCTTTCCAATTGCTCGCTTACGACCGCGCATGTATACCGCAAAAGCAGCAACTCCAATTCATTATTTCGTTATTGCCGCATCTGTTTTAGATGAACTTCAACGCAGTTCTCGGGGATCGGGAAATGACTTAGTTTTGACAGAAACAGCACAAAACTCGGGCGATGATGGAAGTTCTCTCTTGTACGAATTTGAGCAGGAACTTAATTCCGGTCGTTTTGTGCTTCCCAGCCTACCGGAAGTAGCGTTTCGCATTCGGGAATTAATAGACAAACCCGATTTCCACATGATGGATTTAGCAAAACTGGTCAATACTGATGCCGCCATTGCTGCCAAATTGATCAAGGCAGGTAATAGCGTCATGTATCGAGGAGTAAATCGCTGCGATGATACTCTGGCCGCCATAGCAAGATTAGGACTTATAACAACTAAGCAGCTTGTGACGAGCTTTGCCGTTTTAGCATTATTCAACACCAAATCCACTGTATTTCGAGACCGAATGGAAAAATCATGGCGTCTATCAATGATTACATCGTCTTATAGCTACATATTGGCTAAACATTTGCCAGGATTTAACGAAGAAGAAGCCCTGTTGGCAGGCCTTATACATAATATTGGCGAAGTGGTTCTGCTCGCCTATGCGGAACGATTTTCTGATTTAGCGAACAATGAAAATCAGCTAGATTTGGTCATCAACAACCTCCGCGGACGCCTTGGAGAAATGGTTTTATCAGAATGGGGATTTAGCCAGGAATTAGTAACCGTTGGCAAAGAGTCGAGGAACTGGGACCGAGGCGCTGACACCGTCGATGAACTGCAATTTGACTACTGTGACCTAGTACAAGTGGCCATGCTGTACGGATGCAAAGAGGATAGTGAGTTTTCGGCAGCATTGCCTCAAATCGATTCAGTTCCCGCCTACAATAAACTGAAGAAACGCCAGATCAGTCCGGAACAAGTGGCCATTATTATTGACGAAGCTCAAGAACAAATCGCCGATCTGCAGAATATTTTTAGCTAAAACTATCCAAAAAAACAGTGCTTTATCAAACACATTACCGATAATAAATAACAGCCATTCAAATCACCGACTAAGACCGAACCGCGTCGAATCAAAGACTACTTCAAATGGCTATTTATTTGCGATGGCTCTACTCAGTCACCAACGCTACACGAACTGCGTCAAGCTTCAGTTGCGCGCCTTGCAAATACCGATGGGCACTTACGCCTAAGTCCTGTAGAAAAATTATCTCTTCTTGACGAATATTAGTATTGACCTTTGATAAGGCCTGCAGTCGCTGGAGCTCATTGGTTTGCTCAGTCTGCATGCTCGTTTCAGCAATTGTCAAAATACCGGTTTTTTTCACTTCGGCAAGAGTACCTGCTTTATCAATCATGGTGGTAATTTGAGGTCGAGCGTGTCGAATGAGATCCTGCGCGTTCCGCTTGCGTACTTTCTGCCCCAATTTATTAATATGTCCGGCGGTTAGAACATTGCTAAGATCGGTATAATTGCTATCTATCACGATTCGAACGGTCGTTAAGGGCAAGTGCCTCTGTAATTGAAGCTCACTAGGCGCAGTACAATGCAAAACGTAAATGGCCTCCAACAATACAGTACCGGGTTTCAGAGGAGGCAATTTTAAGGTGCAAAAGGCCGTATTGCCAAACTCGCCACTGAGCACCATATCCATAGAGCCACTAACCATCGGGTGCTCCCACGTCAAATAATGCAAATCTTCGCGGGATAGGGCAACTTCTCTCGAAAACGTTGCAGTGATACCATCATCAGGCAGCGCTGGAAAAGAGTGCGTCAACATATGATCGCCGGGTCTTAATATAACGCTCGTAGCACTATGGTGTTCTTGCTCGACACCAAACTGGTCGAAGACTTGCTCCATATAACTCGATAATTCCTGGCGTCTCTCTTCTTCCACCATATGACTAACTATTTCATCAGCTGTCTCATGATTACAAGAATTCAGCTCCAACAATCTATCTCTACCCCGTTGCAGAGCGTCTAACGTCACAGCGGCTTGTTCTTTAGTCTGCTGTAGAAGTAGCTCTAACGCGTGTACATCTTCTGGTCGCTGCAAACAGTTAAGTAAGTCACTCTCAAATTGTTGATAAAGAGCCAAACCCGCTGGGCATGTCTTTTCGAAGGCATTTATTCCCTCATGATACCAACGTAACAATACCTGCTGTGCGCCCTGTTCATAATACGGTACATGAATATCAACAGTATGGCGCTGTCCGATTCGATCGAGACGGCCAATTCTCTGCTCCAGCAAATCAGGGTTCAACGGCAAGTCAAATAAAACGAGATGATGGGAGAATTGAAAATTTCGGCCCTCGCTTCCAATTTCAGAACAGATCAACACTTGAGCACCGTCTTCGTCATCTGCAAAATAAGCAGCAGCTCTATCGCGCGCAATCAGCGACAAGCCTTCGTGAAAGACCGAGGACTGAACACCTCCGCGCAATCGCAAATGCTCTTCGAGATCTAATGCTGTGTCCGCTTGCGCACAAATAACAAGGATTTTTTCTGATCGATGCTGTTTCAACCAAGTAGATAGCCATTCTACTCTCGGATCTTCTGCAATCCAGCTATTACCAAGAAGAAGTTCAGGCGCTAGAACAGCGTTTACCGGTATGTCTTTTTCTGAAAGTAGATCGCTATAGCGATCGGCGGCTTTCAAGGGATAGTGGTTCAGCTTACGCTCGGGAAAACCAGTAACCGACGACCGAGTATTACGGAACAATACACGCCCCGTACCGTGCCGATCTAATAAGTCTCGAATTAACTGAGCGATGCCTACTGACGGAGAATTCGTTTTTTCAGATGCGTCTTCCCCGTCGCCACATTCATTTGCTGAAATGAGCGAAATAGCAGTCGCTACAGATTCGTCACCAAGATAAGCAATTAACTGTTCAGTTAACTGTTTATCGTGAAGCAATTGCTCAGCTGCGTTTTCTGCTAACAATTGCTGAACAAGCGAATTGACCGGCTGATGCATTTTTTCTTCGCTGATGAATTTCTCAAGGTCGTAATACCGATCGGGGTCTAACAAACGCAAACGAGCGAAATGACTTTCAATTCCTAGCTGTTCAGGCGTTGCGGTTAATAATAGAAGTCCCCGGGCTTGCTTCGCCAGCGATTCGACGCACTGATACTCTTTGCTAACCTCCGACTCACTCCACAGTAAATGATGAGCTTCATCGACAATTAGCATATCCCATTGAGCTGCCAACGCTTGTTTTTGACGGTTTGGATTTTTTGTCAAAAACGACAATGTACACAACACCAATTGGGCACTTTCGAAAGGGTTGTAATCACCAGTGGCCATATCCGGTATTGCTTGCATTAAGTCATCATCGGGGAATGAATCTTCTTCGCCAGACTCCTCTAAGCCCTGACAGCGATCTTCATCGAGAATCGTAAAAAACAGATTAAAGCGCCGTAACATCTCAACCAGCCATTGGTGAAGCAGACTATCCGGCAGAATAATTAATACACGTTTAGTCCTACCTGAAATGAGTTGCTGGTGTAGTATTAAACCGGCTTCTATCGTTTTTCCTAGACCCACCTCATCCGCTAACAGTACCCGTGGGGCATACCTACTTGCGGCCTCACTAGCGATATAGAGTTGATGTGGTAATAGCTGTACCCTTGGGCCCAATAATCCGCGAACAGGCGACTGTTGCTGATGGCGAATATGCTCGAGGGTTTCATAACGCAACTGGAAAGCTCGATTTTTGTCAATCTGCCCGGCAAACAAACGATCCTGTGGTTTACTAAATTGTACAAAACTATTTAAGCAGAGCTCTGGATAGATCAAATTTTCTCCAGATTCCGTATTACCGCTGTAAATTAGACATCCGCCATTATCCAACACCTCGGCTATTTCTATAAAAACGTTCTCTTCGTTGCTAACTTTTTGCCCTATTTCGTACCGAACTCTGCTGATAGGCGCATTTTCGATAGCATACGTACGTCGCTCACCGGCAGCCGGAAAACTGATTTCGACTCGACGGTTAGCCACGTCCACTACGATGCCAAGACCCAGTTCTGACTCTGTATTACTTACCCAACGCTGACCGGGCACAAATGAATTTTTTGACACGAATAACTCTCTATGAATAATTTCTGGAATTCGATCGATTTGGAAGATAAAACTGCAATCCGACAAGCTATAGATTGTCGGGCTTCATAAATACCTAAAAAATCGGAGGCGCGGATAATATGATGTTCCGGCAGGGGGAACAAGCAAGTTAGCTGAATCAATGCCATATTTGTAAAATTGTTACTAATTAATTTATTGTCACAACGGTATAATAGTACATCGTATTTCACCAGGGACACCTTATGCCAAGTAATATCGCGGAACAAATGCAACAACTGTACAGCCAGTATGGCGAACTACCGGGTGTCCATATAGAGTTACACAAAGAACTACTTGCGGTACGAATTGAAAATCAAGCGGCTGTGGCAACAATATTTTTACAAGGCGCACAACTATCTAATTATACTCTGAAGGAGCAAGAGGAACTAATCTGGTGCAGTGACAGCAGTGATTACCGCGACGGCCAACCACTGCGTGGAGGCATTCCCATTTGTTGGCCGTGGTTTGGCGATCTAGAGCGCAATCCCTCTGCTGTTCAAAAAATGGCTTCTGATGATAGTCCGCCTCATGGCTTCGCCCGCCTACTTCCATGGCGACTGAGTGACATTCAACTTGTCGACTCTCAGAGAACAGATGTTACGTTCACCCTTGAGACTAGCGAGAGCGAACAATATGCAGCAGCATTTGACTGCAGTTTAGAATTAGTCGTTTCTGTTGGGCTAGCACTGACAGTTAAACTTACCGTCAAAAACTCGAGTAATAAGACCATCAATTTTGCAACCGCGTTACACAGTTATTTTTCGGTTGGAAACATCGAGAATGTCACAATCAATGGCCTCGAAGACCTAGATTATACTGATTGTGTAAACAATTGGTCTAAAGAGACTCAGCATGGAGCCTTGATCATTGACAAGGAAACCGATCGGATTTATCAGGGCAGTAACAGCGAGATAAACATCGTTGATCAAGATCGGAAACGCGTTATTCGAATGACCAGCGATGGTAGTAATAGCACGGTAATATGGAACCCCTGGATAGAAAAATCTAAACATTTATCCAATTTCGATGATGAGGACTACCGAAGCATGCTCTGTATTGAAACGGCTAATGTTGGGAATGACTCTATACAACTAAAGCCCGGTGCCAACCATTGCCTGTCGTTAAAAGTTGAATGTTCACCAGTCAGCTAAGTAAAGGTAACGCTCTCATCCTATAGTTCGGTGCCACCAATACTTGCCAAGAGCTTATTGACAAAAAACTTTAGTCGATAAGCTCCAGCTGATTGAGTTCCAAATCACTAAACAAGGGTAACTGTATGGCGTTATTGGCCATTTCTTTAAAACGAACACCTAGCCCTAATAGCCTTACGGGCAGCCCCTTGCCACGACCGTAAGATTGACTGCACAAGTCTCGAAAAATAGCCATCCGCGGTACACCATGATTAACGCACTCAATAGTGGTCGATTCAAAATTATTGAATTTTACTTTCACAAATTGTTTCGAAACACGATAACCATCGAGCGCATCGAGCCTCTCACTTAGTTTTCGAAACAACTCGGGAATTTGTCCCAAACAACGATCAACTGATAGCAAATCAGTGCCATATGTATGCTCTACGCTTAGAGATTTCCGCCTGCGATTAGTCGTCACTGGCCTGTTATCAACACCATAACTCAACTGATGAAGACGAGGGCCAAAACTACCAAACATCTCGGATAATTGATAAACATTATAAGATCGTAAATCTCCGCATGTCTTTATTCCCAACCGATGCATTTTTTCGGCGGTCACTCGACCCACACCAAAAATTCGACTAACTGGCAATTGCGTAACAAAAGACTCAACTTTAGCTGGAGGAATAACACATATACCATTAGGTTTATTCCAGTCACTTCCAATTTTTGCCAAAAACTTATTGGGTGCTACACCCGCAGAAACAGTAATACCTACCGATTCAAAAATTTTCGCTCGGATTTCTTCGGCCATTAACGTTGCACTACCTCCACAGCGTTGAGTTTCACTAACATCGATAAATGCTTCATCTAGGGAAAGTGGCTCCACTAATTCGGAATAGTCGTAGAAAACGTCTCGAATTTGTTGTGCAGCCTTTTTATACTCTTCAAAGCGATGTGGTAATAGGACGAGATTAGGACAAAGTTTCCGTGCAAAGGCTGTTGCCATTGCCGAATGAACGCCATAAGCCCGTGCCTCGTAATTGCACGTAGAGATCACTCCGCGCCTATCTGCTGATCCACCAACTGCAACAGGACGCCCCACCAATGTAGGATCATCCCGCATTTCTATGGCAGCAAAGAAACAATCAGCATCACAGTGAATAATTTTCCTGTTTGCTATAGGTACAGTTGTTAATGTGGATAGTGGCGTCAAGATGCTCCAACTCCTCTTTGCTGTATATAAAAACAGTATATCATTTTCTTAAAGAAAATCTGCTGGCGGAAAAACATTATTTTTGTGCCACAATGTCACAAAGTTAGCTCAAGAAATAATAGTTATGTTGTCTTGAAGCAAAAACTAAGTAATTCAGCTTTGGCGAGTTATAATGAGCACCAACTGCCGAACAACCAATTCGCCCAAATTTACGTGGGCAGAGGAGAACGATCA
>JBLHNZ010000074.1:0-12103 GCA_047623245.1 Oceanicoccus sp.
GGAACGGTTGACACACTGTCTAGGGCTTTTTGAAACAGTTGCAGTGGAAACAAGTCGCTTGCGGGCAGTCCGCCTGCAAGGGAAATGACTCCGGGTGCAACCGCTGCATCAAGTATTTCGCGAATATAGGAAGGCTGGATTTCGGTCAGATGTCTTGCGATGTCGATGGTTGCTTTCATTATTCTTTATCTCGGGTACCGTATGTATGTGGCTAATAGCCATTGTATAAAGTTTTCTCGGAGGATATTTGTCGATATATGTCGTATAATTTGTCGGTATATGCGATAACGAGGCGCAGGTATTAATTCTAAGTCTGTCCCTATATATAAAAGACAAGCAACATAGTCTTGTTTTACAGGGGCCGAGTCACCACAAGTTGTTTCTCTATCATGGACATATATGAAGATTGTGCGTTCAAGCTTGAGTCACTGCAGTAAGGTTTAGGATGGGACAAAAGCAACAGAGTTCGCGTATTAACGATGCTCTCTATGTTTTTCATAGAGACATTTCCGCACCCGTGACAGCAAGAGATCTCGCTAACGTTGCAGCGTATTCTGAGCAGCACTTTCATCGGGTTTTTCATAAAGTTGTCGGAGAGACCGTCAGTCAATATATTCGGCGAACGAGATTGGAGCAGGCCGCTAATCAACTGATGTTTGACGATCGGAGTACGATCCTCGACATTGCCGAAAAATGCGGGTTCAGTTCGTTGTCGTCGTTTAGTCAGGTATTCAAAATTTCATTTGGGTCTACGCCGGGGCGGTGGCGTAAAAAAGACAAAAAAAACGCGTATATACCTTACCTATTGGACCAAGAAATTGCGGCGGCTTACCAGCGTCTTAGCTCGGTACAGCTCATTCAGCCAGACTTGGTCTCCTTATCTCCGCGAACGGTGGCTTACGTTCGTCACCGAGGGTACGGGAGAGCGATTCGGTTAGCATGGCAGACATTACTCGCATGGGCTGAAATGGAACAAAGAGACAGCGAGATCCAAATAGGTTTACATCATTCCAATCCTGCTTGTATACCGCTTAATCAGTGCCGTTACGTCGCTTGTATGGGTATCGACAGGCCTGTATTAAGGCGTGGCATGGTTAATACAATGACAATTCCTGGTGGACTGCATGCCGCTTTTGTGTTGAATGGGCAGTATGGAGAGTTGTTGCCCTATTTGAGTAAAATTCTCGAACAATGGCTGCCAGCGTCGGGATTTAAAATGAAAACGACGCCGGCATTTGTTCAATATTCAAAGAATCAGTTTTTGAGTGAAGACCAACAATTTGAACTGACATTTTATCTGCCTATTTCAGCGATTTAGACTCCTCTTGTTTCAATGTGGTTTTAGTCTGCGATGCCAGCATGCCCTATAACGAAGTGGTGTGTTAAAGCACCTTTGAATTGTTAAAACGATTCATTATAATGCAACTGGAATAGAGATGTGATTTTTAGTTCCTCGCTTCTGTGATCTAAATTCTTCCCTTATCCAGCTCTAATTTACCTTTGACCAAATTTAGCCGAAGCAAGTCACTGGCTCCTTCGATGAGTCGATATGAGCGTATTTGGCGGTACAATTTTTCTAAGGGATGTCCTCTAACTAATGCTTGACCGCCGACCAACTGCACAGCGTTGTCGATAACTCTTCCCGCGGCTTCCGTTGCAAAAACCTTTGTAGCTATGGTTTCATTGACAATATTTTCTCCTGCATCGGTAAGTCGGGCAGTTCGGTAAAGCATTGATCGGGTCGCGTAAGCGTCGATCCGCATGTCGGCTAGCCTTAGCCTAACGCCTTCTTTCATCCCCAAAGATGTACCGCTACGGTGGGGCTTCATTAGGTGAGCTTCTACGTAATCTAAGGTCCACATCATTATACCGGACGCCTGTGCAGCCACCAAAAGACGAACGTTTCCGATATTGCCGAGAGCTCTCGGTAAGCCTTCACCAACTTTACCGACCACGTTAGAGATAGGGACTCGAACCTTATCAAACGCGATCGATTGATGATTACTGCCGTCTAAAGAAGAAAAATCCTTTTCAGTGGTCACACCGTCCAAATTTTTGTCGATTATTACCATGGCAGTTCCCTTGTCATGGCTCTCATCCGCTTTTACGTTCAAAAAGACGGCCATAAAATCAGCTGAATCTCCTCCAGTGACATAAGATTTTTGACCGGTTACCAGTAGATCGTCCTTGTCGCGAATTGCCCAGGTCGGTTCGAGAGCATCTCCCGGTTCAGTAAATGCGAACGCTGCGCGTTTTTCACCTTTTAGTACTGGGTGCAGATATTGACTAGCCAGCGGCCCAGAAACATTAGCCAATACGCCTGGGCCCGAGCCGAACACTTGGTTGGAAAGCGCAAGGTTAGTAGACGAAAATAGTTCTCGTAGTGCGGTTAGTTCAAGGGTCGACACAGGATGTCCACCAAACTCTTTTGGTTGAGTCTTATAATAAATACCACAGTCCTTCGACGCGGCTCGAATTCGCGAGACCGCTTCTTTTTCCGTAATTATTTCGTCGCGGATATCTTTTTCCAACGGTTTTAGATGATTATTGATTAAGTCAGTCGCTACTTGTATTTGATGGTTAATATCGGGGGGTAAGAAGTCAGGCATGAATGAATATTCCACTATTGGGATGGTGTAAAGTTTCAACAGTGTACCGCCGGTGCAGCGATTGAGCCATAGTTACTAGTAAACTGCGGGAAGTTTTTGAATTTAAAAGATAATGATACGCAGCCTCGATTTATATGTTTTCGGTGTTATATTATGCTCGGGGATTCTGAGCTGATAAGGGACCAAACCTTTAGCCAGTCGTTTCCGATATTCGGTCTAGCGTGATTCGAAGGCAGGCAGCGAATACGTAAGACGAGTCAATTTTAGCTGCATTCAAATCAAAAATATCAATTTTATATCTATATTGGGAAGTCTCAAATGAAACTTGAAAATAAAAAAGTACTGGTAACGACTGCAAATCGATACATGGGGCCCGCCATAGCGACTCGCTTTGAAGAAGAAGGTGCTACCGTATTTAGAAGCGACAATAGATTGCTCGACCAAGCGAGTGTCGAAGAAGTCGCGGCTAGTGTTGGCGACATTGATATTTTGATTGCGAACTTCGCAGAGCCTCCACGAACGGCGCCCGTCGATAATATTTCGGACGATGACTGGTTTGTTCTCTTCGACACATTGGTTCATCCTTTGATGAGGTCGGTACGAAAATTTGCGGAAGGTATGAAAGAGCGAAAGAGTGGAAAGATAATTGCAGTTACCAGTGCAGCGCCGTTGCGCGGGATTCCAAATGCATCGGGATATTGCGCGGCACGAGGTGCACAAAACGCATTCGTTAGGGCTGTCGGGCTAGAACTAGCTAAAGTTAATGTTCAGGTCAATGCCATTGCGCAAAACTATGTGAGTAACGATACTTATTATTCAGACGAGTTCGTCAAAAATGAAAAGTTTCTGGAGCACCTCAGTATTCACGTGCCAACTAAAAAAGTAGCCGACGCGGAAGAAACTGCAGAGCTAGCATTATATCTCGCATCTGATCGTTGCACCCATATTGTAGGACAGGTCATCCCCTTTTCGGGCGGGTGGGCTACAACGACCGGATAACCTCGTGCTCTGCCATGGCCGCTAAAGAGCGACAAACCGCGGTATCCGTATTAGAGTTTGATTAAGTGTATTCGCGAGGTTGAAGACCATAGTTTTTGGTTTTCTATTGTTAAATAGATTCATCCCTGACACGATTTTTTTGACTAGTAGGTTTTTTGGACATTTTTGTATGGTAGGAAAGCAGTCGCAGGTGTTTATCGTTTTAATTGTCGTTGTGATAACCGTGTCTTTTATTGTGGCGATGGTAGCGTTTCGTCCCGAGCCCGCTCTGGATGTTCGAGATGATCGGACCGAAAAGATCGAAGGGATTACGGCAGTAAAAGAAGATGTCGTGCCCAAAGTAAATACCCAGGCAGTTGTTGAAAGTCGGGTGAAAATCCCATTAAAATCTCAGGTTTCCGGTAAAATAGTCTACACCTCACCGAGGTTTTTGACCGGTGGAGCCTTTCAAACCAATGAAATAATACTCGAGGTGGATCCTAGTGATTACCAATTGAGACTTATTCAGGCAGAAGTTGATGTTGCGAGAGCTGAGCAAGAACTGCGCATTGAAAAAGAGCTGTCGGACCTTGCGTTCAAAGACTGGGGGAAATACAGCAAAAGCGTAGCTACTGACCTAGTGCTCCGGTTGCCTCAATTACGGGAAGCTGAGGCGTCTTTGAAGGGTGCAAAAGCCAATTATGATATACAGTATTTGCAGTTATCTCGCACAAAAATTGTTGCGCCATTTCCACTGATGATAGACTCCAAACTCGTGGATCGTGGCCAAGTTGTTTCCATCAACCAAGATTTGGTGGTGGTTTTTGGTACGGATGAAGCGGAGGTGCGTATGCCCTTGAGTCAACACCAAATTGACCTGCTCAGTATTTCAAACGTGGGTATTTTGGGCAAAGATGATGTTTTGAATGTCAATATTCGTGATCTGTCTCGTGAGGGTGATACTTTCTGGAAGGCAAAAATTCATCGCGTTGAGGGTGGGCTCGATCGAAAAAGTCGCGTTTATTATGCGGTTGCAACGATTATTGACCCAATGAATCTACACCAGGTTGCAGCGAAGCCACCGCTCCTGTCCGGGGCTTTTGTCGATTTAGAAGTGTTTGGCCAGAAAATTGAAAACGTCTTCAGGGTTCCGACAAAGTCGATGCGCGACGATCGTCATATCTATATCTATCAAAACGGCAGTCTAATTACAAAGCGGGTAGTGGTAGCCGAGTACGGTGACCAATATGTAACGATTATTTCTGGTATTGAAGAAGGCGAAATAATCTGTATTTCACCACCATGGTCGTATGTTAGCGGAATGAAAGCGACTCTTGTTAACTTGGATGGCATCCCCTTTGACGAGACGTTATCTGAAAAGAATGACACGAGAAATGCAGAGTCCGTAGGTAATAATCTAGTCACTAGTGCCAAAGTAAAAACTTCTTCTTTCGGAAAAAATATACTTGCAAAAACCACAGAAACTAGCGAAGCCGATAAGCGTGCGCTACCGAGAACGTCCACTCCGAAAATTAGAAGTGTTGTTCAGTGAAATTTCTGATTGGCTGGTTTGCTGGTAATCACGTTGCGGCTAATTTATTGATGGCGCTGATCATCCTGGCAGGTTCGGTCAGTTTGCCGCAGTTGACAATGGAAGTTTTTCCGGTTGTTGAAACTAACGAAATCGTCATTTCTATTAGTTACCCAGGAGCCGGACCCCATGAAGTAGAAGAGAATGTAACGATTCCCATTGAAGAGGCGTTGGAAGGTGTCACTCATATCAAGCAAATGTCTTCTAGGTCTAGGCGCGGAAGATCGGAAGTCACATTAAAGCTGGACCGCAGCGCGAATGTTCAGGTTGTGATGGATGAAACTCAATCTCGTGTCGATGGTATTCTTTCATTTCCTGAAAATATCGAACCCGTAAGAATTCGTCAAAATATAAAAAACGACGATATCATTGACATAGTCGTTTCCGGTGATGCCGACCAAAAGACGTTAGCTTTGGTGGCAAAAAAGGTAAAGTCAGATTTATTTTCTCTGCCGGAAATTTCATTAATTGACGTCTATGGTTTAACTCCAAATACGATCAGTATTGAAGTGGCTGAGTTCGATTTACGTCGGTTTGGGCTCTCTATGAGTGATATTGCAACTGCGATCGAAAAAAGCACTGTTGATATTTCTTTAGGTTCTATTAGAAATCGAAGCGGCGTGTTGCAAATTAGAGCTGACGGGCGAGCTGATACGAGCAAAGAATTTGCGAATATAACCGTTTTAATGCAAGCCAATGGCGTACGCGTAAAGCTTGGCGATATTGCCGTTATCAAAGACGGTGTTAGTGAAAGTTTCTTCTTGTTCAGATCAAAGGGCAAACCATCTATTATTTTAGAAATCCTGCTTAGCCCAGGTCAGGACGTTCTCAAACTGACATCAGCAGTGAAAGGTTATCTCGTTAATGTGCACAAAGATATTCCTCAGGGAATAACGGTGACGACTTGGCGCGACGATAGTGTGGAATTTTTCCAGAGATTGGAAATGCTTGTTTCAAATAGTTTATCAGGTCTAATTTTGGTATTCGTTTTATTGGTCTTTTTCCTGCGTCTCGACTTAGCACTATGGGTCACATTTGGTATAGTAATAGCCTTTAGCGGTACTTTCGCGGTGATGAACCTTTTCGGTTTTTCTATCAACCAAATATCTCTATTTGGATTTTTGCTGGTACTAGGTATTGTAGTCGATGACGCAATCATTATTGGTGAAGGTATCCATTCATCGCAACAAACAGGGACAGTTGGACTGAAGGGCGCTGTTGAGGGCGCGTCAAGCCTTTCTCTTCCGGTAATACTTGCGGTTGTGACGACAGTCCTCGCTGTTATTCCGCTGTTATTTTTTGAATCAGAAACCGGGCGGCTTTCTAGAGATATAGCCGTCGTTGTGGCTGCTGCTCTAGCATTCTCGCTGGTAGAATGCTTGCTTATTTTGCCGTGCCATCTGTCAAGTTCAACACCGTTTACCATTAATCAATCTTGGTATCAGCGGTTTGTCATTTTTCAGAGTAAAATTTCTCAGAGTTTGATAGATTTTTCAGTTTTGCGATATCTTCCTTTTTTGGAAAAATGTTTGCGTGCAAAGTATGCAACCACCACGCTTTTTATGTCTGTATTGATCGTATTTGTGACTGCTTACAATTTGGGTTTTGTACGTTCATCTTTTAATCCGGAAATACCAAGTAATATAATCCGCTTTAAGGTAGAGCTAACGGAGCTCGCTCCAAAGGGGTCGACTGAGAAAGTGCATGGAAGAATGATCAAAGCCATAACGGAGATAGAAACGGAGTATGAAAGAAGGACCGGCTTAGCTCGCAATATTATTTTCCCCAATTACAGCTCTCGTATCTATGGAAGTAATATTTACATGCAGCTAGAAATGTCGTCGGAGGCAATGGCGATTCTAAGTGCAGAAGCAATAATGAGCGAATGGCAGAAACGGGTGGGTGATATAGACGAGGCTGTGGAAATAACCTTAAAAAACTCTCGATATACTGGGCATAGAGGCGGCGACCTAAGTTTCTATATCGCCGCTGCAAATCAACAAGATCTTGAAAAATCAGCAGATTTAGTCAAAGAAGAAATGCGAAAAATAGAAGGAGTTACGCAAATATTTGATAATCGGCATCGACAGCAAAGAGAGTTGCAATTAACGCTTAAATCTCAAGCTGAATATTACGGTATTACTCTCGGTAGCCTTAGTGAGCAGGTCCGCTTGGGATTCTACGGCCGAATCGTGCAAAGGATACCGAGAAATGGAGAAACAATTGACGTTCATGTTAGATTTCCCCTCGCCGATCGGCAAAATTTACAGGCCTTAAGAGAGATGAAAATCAAGACGCCCGATGGAGGCGAAATTCCGTTTAGTCTTGTGGCAGAAATGAGTTTCGTCACAGTTCCCAGCTTTCCAGAGAGGATTAATGGTCGCAAAATCATTAAGATTCAAGCGCGAATCAACAGGGGAAAGGTATCGCCCTATCAAGCATTTCAATACTTGGAAAAAGGGATTTTCGAAGATCTTGCCATAAAAATGCCAGAGTTTTCCGTCATCGCAGCTGGGGAAATTGAGGAACAATCAATATTTTTCGGGGAATTGTTTTTTTACTTATCGCTTGTTCTTATCTCAATTTATTGTCTTATTGCAGTTGGTCTGAGGTCTTATGTGGAACCTTTAGTTATATTGACCGCCGTACCTTTTGGGTTCGTTGGCGCTGTCATTGGGCATTTACTACTGAGCTTGCCTGTTAGTCTTTATTCGTTTCTTGGGTTATTCGCAGCTGCAGGCGTTGTCGTTAATGATAATCTTGTTTTAGTTGATCGTATTAAATCGTTGAAAGCGAGGGGAGTACACTATTCAAGAGCAATTCCTGACGCGGCCAGACAACGCTTTCGTGCAATTATCTTAACTTCCGTAACGACGTTTGTTGGATTGATTCCCATTATGCTGGAAACCAGTTATCAGGCGCTGTTTATTATTCCAATGGTTGTATCGTTGACATTCGGCGTATTGTTCGCGTCTCTTGTTACATTAATTCTTGTGCCCTGTTTATATCAAATTAAGGAGACCGCCGAAGCATTCTTGTATCCCAGTGCAAGTGTTAATTAGGAGTTACGTGTTAACCCCAGACTACAAAATAGTCGGCCCTTTTACTTGGCGAACGAACTATTGAGTGTTGAGCAATATAAATACAGAACAGAAACTTGAGTCATTTTACTTAGATATAGTTTTTTTGTTGTGATCGAATACGACTGCGGGGAACATTTGATTGTTGCAGATCGCGGTTAATAGTAAATCGACTTGGAGGATTGGAGAAAGCCGTCATTAATGATACGATTGGCCGCCTAAATCCTCAGCTAACAAGGGTGTGAAGGATAGTGTTGGGTAGTATTAACTTCTTATAGTGGCATTGCGCCTGTCGTTAATTTTTACATAGATACGCTTTCAATTTAAAAAATTTGTTTGTAAGAATTTAGACTATATTTGGATAAAAACTTTAAAGAGACTCAAAGGAAAATTTGATGAAAACACGCATTACAGAGCTATTTGGTATCGAACACCCCATTATTCAAGGTGGCATGCATTTCGTTGGTTTGGCTGAAATGGCCGCCGCTGTTTCGAATGCCGGTGGACTGGGCATCATAACGGGCCTCACACAGCGAACACCTGAAGGTTTGGCTAAGGAGATTGCTCGTTGCCAGGAAATGACTGACAAGCCATTTGGTGTCAATTTGACGTTCCTACCTTCGGTTACCCCTCCGGATTATCCAGGTTTTGTAAAGGTTATTGTCGATTCCGGTGTTAAGGTCGTTGAAACGGCGGGAAATAACCCGCAAAAATATCTGCCTGCCTTAAAAGCAGCCGGAATCAAAGTCATCCACAAATGTACAGCAGTACGCCATGCTCTTAAAGCAGAAGCAATTGGATGCGATGCAGTGTCTGTCGACGGATTTGAATGTGGTGGGCATCCGGGTGAAGACGACATTCCCAATTTTATATTGTTACCTCGCGCAGCCGATGAGTTAAAAATTCCCTTTGTTGCTTCGGGTGGCATGGCCGATGCGCGCAGCTTAGTTGCGGCTCTAGCGATGGGTGCGGAAGGAATAAACATGGGGACCCGTTTTATCGCTACTAAAGAAGCGCCTGTTCACGAAAATGTTAAACAAGCTATTGTTGACGCATCCGAACTCGATACACGTTTAGTGATGCGCTCGTTGCGAAATACTGAACGAGTTTTGACCAATCCTGCGGTAGAACGTCTGCTTGCCAAGGAAAAAGAATTAGGCGCCAATCTAAAGTTTGAGGATATTGCAGAAGAAGTCGCTGGGGTATATCCTAAGATTATGCAGGAAGGTGACATGGATATAGGTGCTTGGTCTTGCGGGATGGTTGCCGGTCTAATCAACGATGTCCCTTCAGTGCAGAGCCTTATGGATCAAATAATGTCTGAAGCAGATGACTTGATTAAGCAGCGTTTATCGGGTCTGTGCTAGGTAGTCCTTAATATTTTTGTGGCGTGCTCGGTTTTTATAGTGTCATTTCCTGCATTGCCACAGCTATCAGTTTACTATTTTTCTAAATTCAAATAAGTGGTTGTGGGTTTTGCCGACTGTGAGGCGTTTGTTTGCCTGCTTAATGCGGCCCGTCTTGTTTAGCCTGAGCTTTTAGGGCAATTTATCACCAATTGTCTTATATAATGTGACTTGCGAATTACAGCTAATTTTTCATTGAAAATATGATGGCTACTTATTGAATTTACGCTTTTAGGAGAAGTTACGATATGGCTAATAATGATGATCTAACGGATGTCAGAGAAGCTCATAAGTTCGACCAGTCCGCGCTGGAAAGTTATCTGCAAAAGCATGTCGACAAATTTGAGGGTCCTTTAGTCATTCGTCAATTTGAAGGAGGACAATCAAATCCTACTTTCATGGCGCAAACACCGAATCAGCGCTATGTTATTCGGAAAAAACCTCCCGGCGAGCTTCTGAAAAGTGCTCATCAAGTAGATCGTGAGTTTAAGGTGATGTCGGCGTTGGCTCAGACGAATGTTCCCGTACCGAAAACGTATTGTCTTTGCGAGGACGAGTCTATTATTGGTACGAGTTTTTATGTAATGGAGTGCGTTGAGGGGAGGGTATTTAGAGATCCTTCTCTGGCAGCTGAGACGCCGGAAGATCGTGCTTCTCTTTGGGACTCAATGAATGATACTTTAGCGAAACTCCATTCTGTCGATATAGATGTTGTAGGCTTGAGTGATTTCGGGAAGCCAGGGAATTACTTTGACCGTCAAATAGGGCGGTGGAGTAAGCAGTATATGGCTGCTCAAACAGATGAGGTTGTTGAAATGGTGCGGCTTCTAGACTGGTTGCCGAAAAATATACCTAACGACAATACAGTCAGTATAGCGCACGGCGACTATCGCCTAGAAAATACCATTTGTCATCCGACGGAGCCTCGGGTCATAGCAATTTTGGATTGGGAGCTATGTACTCTCGGGCATCCTTTGGCCGATCTTGGTTATAATTGCATGCCTTTCCACAATGGTGACTTCTCGAGTGTAGATTTTTCTAGCTATGGTCTACCAACAGAAAAAGAATACTTAGAGAAATATTGCGAGAGGATGGGAAGAACGGGGATCGATCAATGGAATTTCTACCTAGCATTTTCATTTTTCCGTTTGGCATCGATAGTTCAAGGAGTCTACAAGAGAGGGCTAGATGGCAACGCAAGCTCGGTAAAGGCTCTTGAATACAAAGACACCTGCAGAGAATTGTCAACTATTGCCTGTCAAATTCTCGATAGGGGAGACATCATATAGATTGCATTAGATCGGATCCAGGATAATCCTGTAAACGGGAGGTTTTGGTGAAATGCAAAAAATGAACAAGAAATCTGTGATTGCGATTTCGTCATTGGCATCTATTGTAACAATTTTGTGTCTCTGGTCCAATCGCTTGTCGAAGCAGTGATGACAGTCACTGTGTTAACGTTTGCTGCTCTTTACAAAGGTTCGATAGATGAAAGCGGCGTTGAGCGGCTACTGTTAGCAGAAGCGGGTAAACCTGGCGATATTTTTCCCGATGTGGATACGTTAAAAAAAGGGTTGTGATCAGGACGACAGCGAGCTTATCCCCATTACTTTAGACGCTGGCCGACAGTTGAACTGGGTCATCAGTTGCGATTACGATGAATCGGAATTAAAGAAACTATCCCAGCTTCTGACGGTTTACAAGAATCAGTATTGGCACTTAACGCGGTCAAATAGAGACAAATTGACCAATCTAAAAAATCGTCGAGTATTTGATATCGAGTATCAATTACTGACGGAAGCTCCGCTAATTCGACAAGGGTGTTATTTTTTAGGAGTCTTCGATATTGATTTTTTAAGCTTGTTAATGACAAGTATCGGCATTTTATCGGAGACGAAACGCTGGTCGCAGTTAGTAACCTAATAAAAAAATTCTTTGTTCGAGAGGACAATCTTTACCGATTTGGCGGCGAAGAGTTTGTCATTCTATTTTGCGCTAGTTCAGTCGTGCATGCGAAGAATATCTTGAATGGTCTCAGATTAAAAATCTTGGATTATTCATTTCCGCAGGTAGGCAAAAAAAATGTCAATATCGGTTATATACAGCTCGCTACAGGAGTCCGCAATAACTTGCTGTTCGAACGAGCTGATACAGCATTGTATTATGGGAAGTGATCGGGCAGAAATTGTGTTAAAAACTACGAAGCGCTTGTCGATCAGCGTTTGATAGAGCCGATTCAAAGCAGGGAAGGCCGCATTGAATTATTCTAGAATTTGCGTCTCCTAAAACGGATTCTGGAATAATGACAAAACGAATAGTTTAAATAGTTTTAGGTGGTGAAGCGGTAACCGTTTTTGTGAGTTTTTTGACTCTAATTGTAAGAAGAAAAACGACACATTAGTCGATTAACGAACGTAAAGTACTTTCGGCAAAAAAGGG
>JBLHNZ010000075.1:0-11941 GCA_047623245.1 Oceanicoccus sp.
CCGAAGGCGCTGTTCCTGGCTACTATCACAATGCTCAGGTATTTCTTGACGATATGGCAGCTCAAGCGAGCGAGAATAATGCCACTCTCATTACCGGTATTCCCTACTTTAAAGCCCCCACAGAAAAGAGCCCAGCGCGCAGCTTCAACAGTATAATGGCCTTCGGAAACGGGCATGGCTTATATCATAAACAGCGTTTAGTACCCTTTGGCGAATACGTTCCACTGGAAAAACTCTTACGAGGTTTAATCCAGTTTTTCGACTTACCTATGTCGGCATTTTCACCCGGAGGTAATCATCAAGAAGGCCTGTTCGCGGGTGACCTTAAACTGGCTCCATTCATCTGTTATGAAGTCGTTTATCCTGAATTGGTTAGTGACTGGCTACCATCTGCAGACCTGCTGCTAACAATTAGTAACGACGCCTGGTTCGGCGAGTCGATCGGCCCACTCCAACATCTGCAAATGGCTCAAATGCGCGCGTTAGAGGCCGGACGATATTTACTGAGATCAACAGGCAATGGCGTCAGTGCCATCATCGACGAACGCGGTAAAATTGTAACTCAAAGTAGGCAATTCCAGGCTGAAATACTCAGCGGCAACGCAAAAGTGTTTTCTGGCAGCACGCCTTTTGTAAAGTTCGGTACTTGGCCATTAATCATTTTTTGTCTATTTATTTGCCTGTACTTAAGATTTTCTAAAAGAGCGAATACCTAGAATGATTGCCCTGCATGAATTAAAAGAATGTTTGTCAATAACAACAATAAACGATATCTCTGCCGGGCCTTTCGCCCACAAGGAAAGATTAGCCAGTAACATCGTACTTTAAGTAGGGTTTCTCTCCATTGAGCTTCGCTGTTGCGGAAAATTGCTGTTAAAATGGCGCAAATTATCACCCTGTCAAAATCTAAAGGCACACAATGCAAGAGCAATACACTCCTCGCGAAATAGAAAAACAAGTACAGCAATATTGGCAGCAGCAGAACAGCTTTGTCGCTAACGTCGATACCAGTAAAGACAAATACTATTGCCTGGCAATGTTTCCCTACCCCAGCGGCAAGTTACACATGGGCCATGTGCGGAACTACAGTATTGCCGATGTAATCTCTCGATATCAGCGTATGCTTGGCAAAAACGTCCTACAGCCAATGGGCTGGGATGCCTTTGGATTACCGGCTGAAAATGCCGCAGCGAAAAACAACGAATCACCCGCAAGATGGACCAGTGAAAATATCGACTACATGCGCGACCAGCTCAAGCAATTAGGCTTCGCTTATGATTGGTCCAAGGAACTTGCTACCTGTAAACCGGATTATTACCGCTGGGAACAATGGTTCTTTACTCGCCTCTATGAAAAAGGCCTGGTGTATAAAAAGACAGCCGCCGTTAACTGGTGCCCACAAGATGAAACCGTTTTAGCCAACGAACAGGTTATCGACGGGTGCTGCTGGCGTTGCGAGACCGCGGTGGAACGCAAAGAAATACCACAGTGGTTTATTAAAATCACTGCATACGCCGACCAGCTATTAAATGACCTTGATAAACTCGACGGCTGGCCTGAACAAGTTAAGACCATGCAAAGAAACTGGATCGGTCGAAGCGAGGGCGTGGAAATGCATTTCGACCTCGAGTCGAGCGTTTCCGACATTGACGGTTTTGATGTCTATACCACGCGACCCGATACATTGATGGGCGCGACTTACGTTTGTTTGGCAGCAGAACATCCAATAAGCCTAGCCCTTGCCCAAAACAACGCCGAATTAGAGGCATTTATTGCCGAATGTAAAACCAGCTCTGTCGCCGAAGCCGATATGGCGACAATGGACAAAAAAGGCTTTCCAACAAACATCAACGCCATTCACCCGATAACCGGAACAAGCGTTCCCGTTTGGATCGCTAATTATGTCTTAATGGATTATGGGTCTGGAGCAGTGATGGCCGTGCCTGCTCACGATGAACGTGACTTTGCCTTTGCAAACAAATACGCTATAGAAATAACCCAAGTTATTGCGAGCAACAAGGAAAATGACAGCCCATTTGATCCAAAAAAATGGGCCGATTGGTACGCCCGAAAGAGCGAAACGACGACAATTAATTCGGGCGAATTTAACGGTTTAAGTTTTGAAAATGCTTTTCATACTATTTCAAACGAACTTGAAAAACTCGAAAAGGGTAAGAAAACCACTAATTACCGTCTACGAGACTGGGGAGTCTCTCGTCAGAGATATTGGGGAACGCCTATTCCCATATTCAATTTGCCTGACGGTGGAGAAATCGCCGTTCCCGCTGATCGTCTCCCCATGCTGTTACCCGAAGACGTTGAAATGGACGGTGTTAACTCTCCAATAAAAAGCGACCCCGAATGGCGCAAAGACCAACACAATGGCATTGACGTTGAACGGGAAACCGATACCTTTGACACGTTCATGGAATCCTCCTGGTACTACGCGAGATTTACCAGTGCAGACTATAACGAAGGAATGCTCGACCCTGACGCTGCAAATTATTGGCTACCAGTGGACCAATATGTCGGGGGCATTGAACACGCCATACTACATTTATTATAC
Organism: Oceanicoccus sp.; assembly: GCA_047623245.1. Classification (GTDB taxonomy): domain Bacteria; phylum Pseudomonadota; class Gammaproteobacteria; order Pseudomonadales; family Dasaniaceae; genus Oceanicoccus. The sequence goes on from JBLHNZ010000075.1 coordinate 2,567, forward strand.
GCACGATTTTTTCACAAACTTATGCGAGACGAAGGTCTGATTAATTGCGACGAACCCTTCGATCGCTTACTTTGCCAAGGTATGGTGCTCAAAGATGGCACGAAGATGTCGAAATCCAAAGGCAATACGGTCGATCCGCAAGAAATGATTAATCAGTATGGCGCCGACACCGTTCGCTTGTTCATCATGTTTGCAGCGCCTCCAGAGCAATCACTAGAGTGGTCTGACTCAGCAGTTGGGGGCGCACATAAGTTTTTAAATCGATTATGGACTCGCGCTTACAAACATTTACAAGAGGCTGGGGTTCCAGCATTAGACAAAAACCAATTGTCGGAAAACCAACAGCACTTACGTCGTAAAACGCATGAAACAATAGCCAAAATTACTGACGATTTTGACAGGCGCCTGACATTCAATACGGCGATAGCAGCGATTATGGAATTAACCAATGATATAACAAAGCTTAAAGATCGTGAAGGTCAAGGCCTAGCTGTCGAACGGGAAGCATTAGAAGCCATTATAAAAATGTTATCGCCAATCGCGCCTCATTTTTGCCATCACGTATGGAAGGCTTTCGGCAACAAGAAAGCAATTATTGACGAATCCTGGCCACAGGTAGATAAGCAAGCTCTCCTAAAAACGTCTCTGGAGATGGTCATTCAGATCAATGGAAAGGTACGGGCGAAAATCGAAGTTGCAGCAGACGCAAGCGATGATGATGTTTTATCGCAAGCCCTCGAGAACCCAAACGTAATTAAATTTATCGAAGGTAAAGAGATAAAAATGAAAAAAGTCATACCGGGGAAACTGGTCACCATAGCGGTGAAATAATATTTAGACAATGGGGGTAATATTAGAAAAGGCACAGCTAATTTAGAAAACCCCCAAAAACACCTAAGTACAATTCTAATCAACCGGGATATTTAATGCTTAGATTTACGAATCGAATAACGACTTTGCTACTGTTGTCAGCAATGGCGATGGTCAGCGCTTGTGGATTTCAGCTACGCGGCACTGCGTCGCTCCCAGAAGGAACAGAACCTGTTTACCTCGATGGGGCTAGCGGGCAACTGGGCATAGAGCTTCGCAATTTACTAAACGCCTCAGGCGTTAAGCTCAGCGACAGCATCAAAGACGCCAACTCTCAGCTTCTGATAAAAAAACGTAGGTCGAACAAGCGTGCCGCCGCGCTAGGAGAAGGTGCTCGAGTTATCGAATACCAACTCATCGAGTCATTGTCGTTTGAACTGCGAAGTACCAACGGCGAAATCATATTCAATCCGAGCCGCCTAATCGAAAGGAAAATCATTAACAATGACCCCAACAAAGTCGCAAGTAGTAGTGCGGAGGAATTACTACTACGCCGTGAGATGTTACAGAATTTGGCCGCGAAAATAACGCGTCAATTACGAGCGTTCGATACAGAAACATAATCTGAATGGCGAACGGTACGATTCCTTAAAAGAAATCAAACACTTCACCATCACAAATTAATTTGCAAAGGGCCACTTCCTCTCATGCGTCTACGCCCCGACCAGCTAGCTCAAAATCTAAAAAAAGGACTTCTCTCTATCTATATCGTTAGTGGCGATGAGCCCTTGCTAATTCAAGAATGCAGCGATGAAATTCGTCTGCATTGCAGAAAACAGGGCTTTAGTCGCGAAGTGCTTCATGTCGATACAAGCTTCGACTGGAATGAACTGCATAATTGCTCTAACGCAATGTCACTTTTTGCGGAGCGCAAACTAATTGAGCTACGTATGCCTTCGGGAAAACCCGGGAAAGTGGGCAGTGAAGCTATCTCTGAATATATCAATAATGCGTCACCCGATAACGTACTGTTAGTAATAAGCAATAAAATTGAAAGCGCAGCAACTCGTAGTAAGTGGTACAAAAATATTGAATCAGCTGGTGCTGGAATTCAAGTCTGGCCCATATCGGCAAGAGAATTACCCCAGTGGATCGGGCGCCGCCTAAATCAAGCAGGACTAAAAGCGAGTCCGGAAGCCATCGCTCTTTTATCAGAACGGATTGAAGGTAATCTTTTGGCCGCGGTCCAGGAGATCGAAAAATTAAAATTATTAGCACCGTCCGACATCATCGATGTTGACACTATTACTAACGCCGTTGCCAACAGCGCCAGATACGACATCTTTGGTTTAACCGACCGCGCATTAGAAGGCGATGCACAAGGCAGCGTCAGAATGCTCCAAGGGCTTCGCGCAGAAGGCACTGAACTTCCTATAATTTTATGGGCCTTAAGCAAAGAACTGCGAATACTATTGCAGTGTCGTGCACAATTAGACCAAGGAAATGATATCGAACGAGCGTTGCAAAACATGCGCGTCTGGGACAAACGAAAACCTCTAATAAAAAAAGCGATCTCACGCCTAAACAAAAACAACTTGCGACAGCTACTCAGCTTAGCTACAGACGTTGACCGTTCAATAAAAGGTATTAAAAAAGGTAACAGCTGGGATTTGTTAGAACAAATTGTGTTAATGCTTGCAGGCACACAAGTTTTTGCTGCTATTTAGCCTAGGCGCTGCTGTATTTTTCGAAAATAGACATTCCATTTGAAAAGTAGGTCAAACACTATTCCTTTTTCAAGAAACCAGAAACGGGCGGATGCAACACGACGCAAATTTTTTGCGTTCAAGTAATCACATTGCCAGCGTTTCTAAATCCATACTGCGCCACCATACTTTTCTTATAAAGTGAAAAAATTGGCGATCTAAATCAAAAAGACCAATAAATAGCTCCTAGCCCGAATGTTTCAAATTGTGCTAGTGTTAATCCACTAGAGGCTACCAGAGGTGGCTATCGATTTCATAGAGAGACTGGGTCCTCTGTCGATAATATAGGGACATTAAAAAACGAAGCAAAGAGCGTCATAAGTCCGTATGAAAAATTACAGAAAATTTTCGTTACTGATTTAACAATTGGAATGTATGTATCAGCACTTGATAGACCATGACTAGAATCTCCTTTCTGGTGCAGGGTTTGCTTATCGAGAACAAAAAAGACATCCTGCAACTATCTAAACTCTACTCTTAGGTTTATGTCGATGACAAAATTAACCATGGCACCGTAAAAACTAACTTAAGCATAAACGTACCTGATTAGAGCCGCAATAAACTAGAAAAAATATTTTCGGGAAAGAAGCTAAAGAAATTTACAGATAATGTGAGCTGGAAAGATGAGTTTCCGAAAGCCAAAGATGCGGTGGCCACACTGTCTTCGTGCTTAAGTGAGATAGTCTCTCGTAAAGAAAAAGGCGGCGCCCTGGAGATTGTAAAAATCAGGCAAGCCCTAGAACCAATGGTCGATTCTGTCACCCGTAATCCCGATGCATGTATCTGGCTCGCCAGAATGAAACAAGAAGATAATTACATCTACGAACACTCGCTAGGAACTTCAATTTGGGCCGTTGCATTAGGAGGACAACTAGGTCTACCCAAAAGAGACTTACGTACGCTCGGTCTCGGTGGACTGTTATTTGATGTCGGCAAACTTGAGCTCGATAAGGACATATTAAAAAGTAACCGGCGTCTTACCGAGGAGGAATTTGAGATTGTGAAGACCCATGTTCAGTTAAGCGTCGACACGATTAAAGCTGGCGCAATGATTAATCAAGATGTTATCGATAGGTCGCCCATCATCACCAACGTCACAATGGCTAGGGATACCCAAAGAGCTTGGCTGGCGACAAGATACCGGTATTTGCTCGAATTGCAGCCATTGTAGACTGCTACGACGCAATAACAAGTCATCGCCTATGAGCGAAAGCTATGCCTCTCTTCCGTCGCGATCAAGAAGCTTTACGATTGGAAGAATATTGATTTTCAGGAAGAGCTCATCGAGGATTTCATTCAAGTAATTGGCATATATACGGAGGGAACATTAGTGGAATTATCGTCTGAAGAGGTCGCGATTGTGGTCGCTGAATATCTGTGTAGACGTTTACGGCCGCAACTCATGCTATTACTAGACAAAGACAAGCTGACTATTGAAGATATTTGCTATATCGATTTACTCGAAACTACCCATACCAAAGATGGCGATGCTTTAGAAATTGTTAATAGTTTAAAGACTGATGCTTATGCTTATGCTTATGGTATCGACATGAACGCTATCGCATTGTAAAGGATTCAACATGAGTTCATCGAAAACCATCAATCGCCCTTTTTTTCAGTTCGCTTAATGGATTTATTGATTTATTGATTCGAGTGAAGCTAACGGCCGCTCAGTATCATTGATACTCATTGATATCGTCAACCTTTCTCAAATTAATCAGTCGAATAGTTATGCTTACGACGACAAAGTACTACCATTTTGCTTCAGTCAATTGGCTTCTATTAGTCGAATTGACGACACTGTATTTGGAATTGGCAACCGCCAGTTTGTTTGTATTTTACCAGCAATTAAAACGCCATCCTTTGTTACTCTCGCCATGAACAAAATAGTGAAGGTTTTACAAAGCGAAAATGGCCAAATCAATAGAATCGTAAAACTCGACATCAAGATTGGCGCAGCTCTCAACAAATCATCCGAACACGCGGCCGATAAAACCCTTCAGATTGCGGAAACATCTCTGAAAAAAGCGAAAGCGGGATTCGACAATTTATCCAAGCTGAAGGCGTTTGGTGTCGAGCGGTCAATTGATGACTTTGGCACGGGCTATTCGTCGTTATCCTACTTTACACATATTCCCGCAAATGAGCTTAAAATCGACCAAAGCTTCATCCGAGACATGCTGGAAAACCGCCAGGATCAACAGATAGTTAAAATAATTATCGAGATTGCGAAATTTTTCAATTTAAAACTGGTTGCCGAGGATATTGAAGACCAGAAAACCTATAACTATTTAAAGAAATCAGGCTGCGACTACGGACAAGGTTATCACATGGCCAGACCGATGCCCGCTGACGAGTTTATTCCGTTGATCAAAAACAGAAACCGTTGAACAACTGACTCCGCCTTCAATATTCACCGTAGACAACAAATACCCGCAACCACCCCTCTTGGAACTTCGCCTTAAGTACCGACCGTATCAACACGTATATTGGGGCCTTCCATTTTCTGCGGCACCCGAAAGGCCACAATAACCGGCGGGATTTTTCGCCAAATACTGCTGATGATAATCCTCTGCGTAGTAAAAGTCAGAAGCCATTAGAATCTCTGTAGTAATTGATTCAAAACCGTTTTCGATAAGTAAGGACTGATATTGATCTCTCGAAAACTCTGCGGCCACCTTTTGTTTGTCATCAATCACATAGAGACCAGAGCGGTATTGAGTCCCTCTGTCATTTCCCTGTCGCATACCCTGACTCGGATTATGACTTTCCCAAAAGGTTTTTAATAGCTGTTCATAGCTGACCACCAACGGATCGAAAACAACAAATACCACTTCCACATGACCCGTTTTCCCGGAACATACTTCTTCATAACTGGGGTTAGGAGTAAACCCTGCGATATAACCTACCGCGGTTGTATAGACACCGTCTACTTGCCAAAACTTTCTCTCCGCGCCCCAAAAACAACCAAAAGCGAAATAAGCGCTCTGTAAATTAGCGGGAAATGGTCCTTTTAGGGGTGTGCCTTTGAGAAAATGTTCGTTGGTAATTTCGAAAGCGTCGGCCCTTCCTGGCAATGCCCGATCGGCACTGGGAATTTGCAACTTGTCAGACTGCGTCAATTTGTCGAAGATGCTCATAAGCTATATTCCCATGGCTAAAGTGAGTTAATTGTCATTGTGGTAAATGATACGCTAATTTGCCATAAATGCCTTAACTGCAATAGAAATTTTGTCGCGCACGGGAGAAAGTCGGCATAATCGAACGTGAAATTAGTAAAAAAACCGTGTATTTTAAGCCCTTGAGCGATTATTCAACACCTCATCTCAAAAAGGCAGTTTTAGTTAATGAAAGCAGTATCGCGTTACTAATTTTAAGAAGTAATCGCGCGGCCCCTTTCATCTGAATTAAAATTTACGATGTCGAGCGAGCCATGTGATGGCAAGGACGTCTGGAATTACCAATTTTCTCCTTAAGCATATAGAATCCCATTCTTTAGGCTCCAATATCCTATATTTTAGGCACTGACATTACGAGTACAGGGTGTAGCTACCATTATTTTTAACTGATGAACGACGAAGCGTAATAGAAATGAGCACAAAACAGGTTTCAAAAAAGCCAGCCGACAAACAAGCTCTTAGTCAATTCCTCGCTAAGACTCGACAACTTCCACAAAGGGCTGTTAGTGATTCACGCACGAATAATCGGATGATTTTTGCACTGGATGCGACGGCAAGCCGACAACCTAGCTGGGACCAAGCTTGCCAACTGCAAAGTGAGATGTTTTTAGCAACAGATAATCTCGGCGGTATCCAGCTGCAACTTTGTTACTATCGAGGATTCAACGAATTTCATTACAGTCCTTGGCTCCAAGACGGCGATGCCCTGCAGCGCATCATGAACGCGGTTCAATGCTTAGGAGGACACACCCAAATCGAGCGAGTCCTCATGCACGCCTTACGCGAAAATTCCGATGAAGCGATCAAGGCAGTGATCATCATTGCGGATGCAGTAGAAGAAGACGTTGATCGATTATGTGAAAAGTCTGGACAGCTAGGTATGATGAAGATTCCCATATTTGTTTTCCAGGAAGGCTTTGATAAAAACGCCAAAAACTGTTTTCAGCAAATGGCAAAACTCAGCAACGGAGCATACGCTAATTTTAATGAACAGAGCGCCCAACATTTGTCCGACCTGTTAGGCGCTGTTGCAACCTACGCAGCCGGAGGCCGCTCAGCTTTACTGAAGCTAAACTCCGCTTCAGCCAAACAATTACTCCAACAACTCAGGCCTTAACAGTGATTCGACTAATTTTACTTATAGCCTTTATCGTCATGGTTCTGATCCTGCTTCAACAAGTGAAAAATACGCCTAAAGCCAATCTAAAGAAACTGTATTGGAAATTCACTTTAGGAGGGCTCGGTATCGGTTTGGTATTGTTGGCAGCCACCGGCAGAATCCACTGGGTTGGCGCTATGGTCGGCGCCACATTGCCGTTTCTGCGGCAAGTAGCTCCTTTACTGATCCGATTCTTTCCGCAAATTCATCAGTACCACAAATCTCGATCACAGGAGACTTCTTCATCTGGAAACCAATCCCACTTGACGACTCAAGTTTTGAATATGATTTTGGATCACGACAATAATCAACTCCATGGCGAAGTCATTCAGGGACCATTGAAAGGGAGTCAATTAGACCATCTTGAGATGGAGCAATTGCGAAGTCTACTGGACTACTGTTATCAACAGGAACTCGACTCTGCTAATTTACTGGTGAGCTATCTCGAACACCGTTTTGGGCAGGATTGGCAGGACACTTCCTCATCCGTGTCGAAATCGAAACTTGAAATCGACGAGGCTTATGCCATATTAGGTTTACAGACAGGAGCGAGTAAAGAAGAAGTGGTTAAAGCTCATAGGTCAATGATTCAAAAAGTACATCCTGACCGAGGAGGCAGCGACTATTTGGCCGCCCAAATCAACGAGGCAAAAGATAGAATTATTAACTATCTTGCGTAGCTCAATGGTCGGATACACGCTACTATGAAGCTAAAGCCTTTCACTATTAGAATTAGATAGATTTTCATGAAAAAAGTATTTGTAGTAACCAACCAATTGGGGCTTTTTTCCAATAAGCACAAAGAGTGGATTGACGGTCGGGAAGCAAAATTGCTGTTTCGCACTATACATAAAGACGAAGCCATTAATTTAGTTTTTGAGCTAAGCTCAAAAGACATCCATTTAAGAGCCGAAACGATTTCTGTCGACGTAGATGATAATAACCAGCCGATCGTTAATGTTACGGTAGAACCTATTGAAGACCGAGAAAGCTGTATCGAAATTGACTTCGACAGATGAAAAATGTCGTGATGTTTTATATTCATGATTGACACACTGAGGCAATAGAGTCGGAATGGGCACCTCAAGTTAGATCAAAGCTGAATTGGCGCAGACGACATAGGAATAAATGGAATGAAGTATCCCGAAAGCTCTGAAGTGGCCGCATCCTATTTAAAACAGGCCATTCCAAAGATGGTTACCAATGCTATTCCGGCAAACCCCATTAACTATACGCTCTGGTATAGCTACGTATCCGAAAGAAATTTATCGCTCAATTCGAAGTTGGATCATTTCATCGAAAGTACAGGAACCTGTTCCGCCGAACAAAGTGAAGAACTGTACCTTAATTATATTATCGAAGATTATTTGGAGGACAACAGTAAATCCCTCGAAAATTTGACGCTTTTGGCTTCCCAACTTCTAGGCCATATGAACATCGCTATGGACGGCTCGGCAGTGTTCGACCAACAACTAGCAAACAACATAACACGCCTCAGCGAGGTAAAAACCATTGAAAACGTTGCCGATGTCGTTGAGGACGTTGTAAGAACCGCCCAATCTATCAAAGCTGCGAATAACCAGTTCAATGATAAAATCGAGCTAGCAAATAAGGAAATACAATCCTTACGGAGTCAGTTAGAAGAAGTTGAAAAACAAGTTTTCGTGGACAAGTTAACACAGCTTTACAATCGCCACGCTTTTGATATTCAACTCAAGCAGCTTCTCGAAATTGACACTGTCTCTACGCACGTGTGTTTGATTATTATGGATATAGACCATTTTAAATCGTTTAACGACGAATATGGTCACGTTATTGGAGACAGAGTTTTAGGACGAGTCGGTGAATTAGTGCAAGACTTCTGCCCTGAGCATGCAATAGGAGCTCGATATGGCGGAGAAGAGTTTGCAATACTCATTAGTAATTCGAATGAAAAACAAGCCGCAGAGCTAGCTGAAGGCTTTCGTCTGCGCTTAGAAAAGTTGCGTATTACAGTTAAAAGCTCGAGCAAAGTTTTGGATAATATCACTGCGTCTTTTGGTGTTACGCGATTTCAATTGGGTGAGTCTTCCGAAAACTTTATAGACCGTGCCGATAAGATGCTCTACAAAGCAAAGCAGAGCGGCCGTAACCGCGTAGAAGTTGATTTTCTCACTTAAACAACACAGCCAAAAAATTCGATTAAATAGCTGATCGGCACTAGGCAAAACAGAACAAATGAGTATAGTTATTGGCAAGCCAAAACCCTTACCCGCCTAGATGATATACTCCACCGCATCAATTTCGTATTCGACATCACCTCCCGGTGTGTGAACGACAACAACATCCCCTAATTCCTTTGCGATAAGCGCACGGGCTATAGGCGACGTAACCGAAATTTTACCCACCTTAACATTTGCCTCATCTTCACCTACGATCTTATAAGTCACTGCCTCTTCGGTTTCGCAATTGATAATGGTAA
>JBLHNZ010000076.1:0-11936 GCA_047623245.1 Oceanicoccus sp.
ATTGCTACGTTAAGGTAAAAGTATAGCGATAGAAATCTGCATAATTTGACGGCTTGTAAGCGCGATGATATCTATGGCTTGTTAGTCGTAATGGTTTATCATAGACGCCGTGATATCCGTTTTTTTTGTTAGCGAGAAGGTAGGTGTGAACAATAGAATTTTAAACAGGCAAACAGAACCTAGTTACGATCAGCTCTCCTCTCAATTGGATCTTTGGTTTCAAACCGAGTTCGGACAAAGAATGCTCAGTGTCCAGCGAGACTTAATTGACCAAAAGCTGTCTCAATGTTTTGGGTATCATCTGCTGCAAATGAGCGTAAGTGCATCGAGCCAATTATTTAATGATTGCCGCGTACAACGCCAGTATCGATACGTAACCCATTCAAGTCAATTGAGCCCATCGAAAAAAAGTGAAACGGGTGCTCCCTTCCAAGCCATACAAGGGGGATATGAGCAACTTCCTTTTGATAGTAATAGCGTTGATGTCGTTGTTTTACACCATGTTCAGGAGTTTATTGAGAACCCCCACCAATTGTTGCGCGAGATTCAAAGAGTAGTGGTACCCAGAGGTAGTATTATTCTAGTTGGGTTTAATCCTTGGTCGCCGCTAGGGGCATATTCGCGTATGGCAAAGTACTTACCCAATTCGGTGTGGCACAACCAGCTTATTAGTTGCCACCGAATTTGTGATTGGTTAAGTTTATTAGGCTTCGATGTTTCGACCAAACAGTACGGTTTTTGCACACCAAAGGTTCTTGCCGAAAAAATGAATCTGCAACTAATGCCATCATTTGCGTCTATCCCTCTAGGTAATTTCTATTGTATTTCGGCAGTAAAACAGCAATTGAATTTAACGCCAATTAGACCTGTCTGGAAAACGAGTCACATACCATTTCGGGGATTATCTCCAGTAAAGTCAAAAGTTGGCGGTGCAGTGAGTAATGCCACGCAGATTAATAAAAAATGCAGGTCGGAAGGTTCAACGGAACAAAGTCCTAAATAATTAGCAGTGCAACTAGACTCTAACTTGAAGTCTTCGTGTAAATAAAGGAAATAGAGATGAGGCAAGTAGTACTAGATACCGAAACGACTGGACTAGAACATTCACAAGGCCACCGTATTATTGAAATCGGTTGCGTCGAATTAGTTGGCCGAAAATTAACCGGCAAACACTATCATCAATATATAAATCCACAAAGACAAGTTGATGCTGGAGCTATGGAAGTTCATGGAATCACAGATGAATTCCTTACCGACAAACCACTTTTTTCCGAAATCTCGACCGACTTTCTCGAGTTTATAAAAGGGGCTGAACTTGTTATTCACAATGCGCCATTTGATGTCGGATTTATTAATAATGAGTTTAAGTTGCAAGAAAATAATTGCCCGGGAACGGTAGCTGAATATTGCGGAGTGATTGACACGCTAACTATGGCTAGGCAAAAGCACCCCGGTCAGAGAAACAATCTTGACGCGTTATGTCAGAGATATGAAGTCGATAATTCTCAGCGCGATTTGCACGGAGCACTACTGGATGCTGAAATTTTAGCTGATGTCTATCTTCTAATGACAGGCGGGCAGGTCAATTTGTCTCTTGCAGGGGAAACATCGGCAGAAGATGGCTCTCAACCGGGTGTAATAAAAAGGATTTCAGCGACTAGACCATTATTGAAGGTGATCAAAGCTAATCCAACAGAATTAGCTTTGCACGAAGAACGACTAAATGAAATTGATATACGTAGTGATGGAACCACCCTATGGCGTTGAGTCTTGATGTTCAAACGCCACAGGTTTAAAGGTCACTGATTTAACGGCCACAATATTATAAACATTGCAGTTTATAAAAAGTACACAACGGAAAACGCTCCAACCGTACTCATGACAAGCGTATAGGGCAGGGCCATAATCACCATCTTTCCGTAAGACAAACGTATTAAAGGCGCCAGGGCAGAGGTTAGAAGGAACAAGAAGGCCGCTTGTCCATTGGGTGTTGCAACACTAGGGATGTTAGTACCCGTATTTATCGCTATCGCGAGAACATCAAACTCGGCGCGCGAAATGGATCCCGATTTTAGCGCCGTTGAAAGCTCATTAATATAGACCGTTGCCACAAATACATTGTCGCTAATCATGGACAGAATCCCATTAGCCGCAAAAAACATCACGGGGCGAATATCTGAATCCATGGCTAGTACAGCAGTAATAACCGGTGAGAACAGATGCTGCTCATGGATGACGGCAACAATGGCAAAAAAGACAACCAAAAGTGCCGTAAAGGGAAGGGCTTCCTCAAAGGCGTGTCCAATCTGATGCTCTTCTATGATCCCATTAAAAGAAGTTAGTACAACGATTACGGCCAAGCCGACTAAACCTACTGCTGCAATATGGGTTGCCAAAGCAACAACCAGAAAGGCGGCGGTTAGCACTTGAATAATTAACGCAGCACGGTCATTATTTGTGCGCTTTGCATTTTGCTCAATGCTAAATTCCTCCAACACTTCCCGCACCCTCGGCGGAAGTTGCGCCCCGTAGCCAAATTTCCCGGTTGCTTCCAACACCAGACAAGTAGCTAACCCAGACACCAAGACAGGCATGCTGACGGGAGCCATTACCAGAAAAAACTCAATGAAGTTCCAGCCTGCTTTTTCGGCAATAAGTAAATTTTGTGGCTCTCCAACCAGCGTACACACGCCTCCAAGCGCCGTTCCTACAGCACCGTGCATAATCAAGCTACGGAGAAAACTGCGAAACTGATCTAAGTCTTCGCGGTGAAAATCAACGACTTTTGAGTCGTCGCTATGGTCGTGATCATGGTGATGTAATTTCTTTCCAGAAGCTACCTTGTGGTACACCGCGTAAAACCCTGTACCGACGCTAATGAGGACGGCTGTAACAGTCAATGCATCTAGAAAGGCGCTTAGCACAGCCGCCACGATGGAGAACAGCAGTGACAAAATCATTTTTGATCGAACACCTAGCAGTATTTTCGTAAATACGAATAGGAGTAAATCCTTCATAAAGTAGATGCCCGCCACCATGAAGATTAATAACAAAATAACTTGGAAATTGCTGACTGTTTCGGTGTAGACGGCTTCAGGAGACGCCATCCCCAGCACGATAGCCTCGATAGCCAAGAGCCCTCCAGGTTGAAGCGGGTAACATTTTAGAGCCAGTGCTAGAGTAAAGATAAATTGAAGAATTAGCGCCCAACCGGTAATAAAAGGCCCTGCGGTTAGAAGTAGCACGGGGTTGAGCACTAGAAATGCCAAAATTGTTTGCTTGTACCAGACTGGTGCTTGGCCGAGAAAGTTACGCGTGAACGCGAAAGGTAAGGTTTGAGACATTGTGCATTCCTTAAACTATGGACGTTAGTTTTATAAGTCGTTGTGAAAATTGGAAAATAATCTTCCCGCTAATAAATAAACGATTCTAGTACGTATAGCAGAAAGACTATGTTACGCCTATGTTATTCGGCAAACACTCCAATCTTTCTTCACAAACTGACTATTTATTGTTCAAATGTAACTAGTTTCTGCCGATCTATTTCGTCGTCCTCCGAAAGTGACGTTCAAAACTTCCTTCAACCGAGTGAAACCAATATACCATTATGAACAAGAAAATTCTTCTCAATAGTGTAACGCAAGTAATTGTATGCATTCGATAAATTGCCGACAAAGTCAATTTAACGTCTATAATGAACTATAATTCTTGTCGCGAGATATCTCTCGGCATACCAACGATATGAAAATAAGGAATCTTTGTGTCTCTTGAAGTAGAAGTTAATCTAAACTCCCTAAAAATGGTGCAGGGAGAAGTTGAAAATGGGATTACGCACTCAGCTACCGAATTCGAAGCTTTTTTGGCTGATCAACAAAAAACGGAACATTTAGTAGCTGCTACTCACAGTATTGCGCAAATAGGCGGCACCTTTAGGCTACTAGAATATCCGGGCGCAGCCTTAATTGCCGACGAGATGGCGCAATTGTTAGGAGTCATTGCTGACGAGACCAGGAAAACGACCAACTCAATGCTAGACGCAGTAACACACGCTTATTTTGTTCTTCCGAGGTATATCGAGTACATCACCATTCAACAAAAAGCACTGCCTACTCTCATTATTCCCTACGTAAATGAGATGCGGATTAGTAGAAAAGAAAAACTTCTCCCCGAGTATCATTTTTATCAAGGGAGCTTCTCTGTGTCTGGGCAGCTACCTCAAAGTAAAAACGCCATTCAATTGGAGCTACTACTGTCCAACGCAAAAGGTCTGAACCGTATGTTTCAGACAGGCTTAATTGGTCTAATCCGAGAACCAAACAACGCAATACATTTTCAATATGTATCCCGCGCGGTTAAACGGGTTGTTAGACTTATGGGAAATGATCCGAATGTTGAGCTTTTACAACTTGCATCAGCCGTTTTAGAGTGTTTTTCTGCAGGAAAACTCGAACTAACGTTGAATAGAAAGCGGAATTTGTCCGAGATAGAAAAATTTTTACGGATGATTGTAAACAAAGGAGAAGCCGGCTTACAGGATTTACATTCTGACGAGATTAAGCGTGAATTGTTATTTATGCTGATGCTGGTTAACAGTGACGATCCGGATGTGGTAGCCATCAGGCAGGTCTATTCTCTACCAACATTAAATACTACTGACGAGGATATCGTAAAACGACGTGATATTATGCAGGGGCCAAGCCAAGACACGCTGCAAACAGTTACATCGGTAATACAGGAAGAGTTGCGTAACATAAAAGACATACTGGAAATAAGTTCGCAAAATGAGTCTATTGATGACGAAGAACTAATTGTTTTGAAAGATGTTATCGTTCGTGTGTCTGACACCTTAAGTATTTTGAACTTAACAGGCCCGAAAGAAATTCTTATGAACCAAATTACTAAAATGGAGAGTAATGAGCAAGGGTCGGAAAGTTTAGATGTCGAGGACTTCCAGAATATCGCCGATGTTGTTCTCTATGTTGAATGCGCCTTGTCTAGTTTAAGCAGACGTGAAGTCACTATAGAAACAATCAATCACGCAGACGATACGGCCCGAAAGGAAATCGTTGCCAACAACCATTTGGCCGAAGCCCAACAACTTGTAATCGAGGAAGCTAGGTCTGCGATCAGCACTGTCAAACGAGGAATTTCATCTTACGTTGATTCAAATTTTGATAGTGCTCATATTGCGAATGTCCCGTCGATCCTTGATTCTGTCAGAGGCGGGCTGCTAGTTCTAAATTACTCTCGAGCAGCTGCAATAATTAAAAGCTGCAGTGCTTTCGTTGTTAATTATATCAAGGAATCAAACCCTCAAAGTCAGCACCACCAGCTTCTTGAAACTTTAGCCGACACATTAATCAGTCTCGAATATTATCTTAATGAGCTAGAAACAAATCATCGAGTAAACGAAAAAATCCTTGATGTTGCCGAGGAAAGTCTGTCTGCACTCGGTTTTTCGATAGAGCTTTAGATTTTTTAACGGAGACGACTCGATGCTTTTTACTGTAATTACAGGTCTAACAGTAGCAGTTGCTTTGGCCGTATTATTGCTAGCAGGAAAACTACTGGTAAACAGCCGGTGGTTCCTAGGTTGGCTACGAGGAATGCTGGGGCTTTGCTTGATATTAGGTGCAATCGGCATTTCCTTTGGCGCGGCCGACATTTACACCTATCGGCAATTGAGCAAAGAACAAGTCGTTGCGAGCATTGGTTTTCACATCATCGGGCCACAGCAGTACCGGGTTTCGCTGGTCGATCACGAAGGCAAGGAACAAATACACGAGCTAAATGGCGATTTATGGCAACTGGATGCAAGAGTGCTTCGGTGGGGTAAGAGCTTGTCTACCATTGGGTTCGCCACGGGCTATAGATTGGACCGCCTTAGTGGTAGATTCTATTCCCTCGAAAAAGAAAAAAGCTCAAAGAGAACCGTTTATGAATTAGGGGGCGGAAACACCTCATTCGACGTATGGAGACTGTTGAAAGACTACGTTCAGTCTACGAGTATCGTCAATGCGAGTTATGGTAGCGCCACCTATCTTCCAATGACCGACGGAGCCTTGTATTCCGTTTCTTTGTCAAATACCGGGCTTTTGGCCCGTCCTCTCAATGGCGCGGCAAAAACCGCAGTCGCCGAATGGGATTAGAACAGAACACCACTTAACACCTCTCTAATCCCTGTCACGCATTATAAGATTAGGAGCCCTTAAGTAGTCTTGACTTAGCCATAAACAAACGACAATATGCGCGGTCGTAACGTTTAAACTAAACCCGGAGTGTACTTTGGAATTTCTGAGTGATTATGGCCTTTTTCTAGCCAAAGCAATAACGATAGTCGTGTCGATTCTTTTTATGGTGGTCGGCATCATTGCAGCCAGTAGTAGACATCACAAGTCTGATGACGGCGTTATTGAAATTAACCAGATTAACGATGCTTACAATGATCTGGAAGATGCATTAAAGTCTGCAATTTTCACCGAAGAGCAAATGAAGCAGGAACATAAACGCTTAAAAAAAGAGCATAAAGAAGAAAAAAAGAAACAAAAAAAAGGGGAGGAAGAAACCAAGAAACGCATTTTTGTCATCGATTTTGACGGTGACGTGAGAGCATCAGAAGTGGCTAATCTTCGTGAAGAGATTACAGCAATTCTTACAATCGCAGAAAAAGAAGATGAAGTTGTTTTGAGGCTAGAAAGTCCCGGAGGTATGGTTCATACATATGGGCTGGCTTCTTCGCAACTAAACCGGATAACTCAAAAGGAAATACCTCTAACCGTTATTGTCGATGCCGTCGCCGCCAGTGGTGGCTACATGATGGCATGTATAGGTAACAAAATATTAGCCGCACCATTCGCTATCATTGGATCGATAGGAGTAGTCGCGCAATTACCAAACTTCCATCGATTACTCAAAAAGAATGATATTGATTTCGAGATGTTCACTGCCGGCGAACATAAGAGAACCGTGACTATGTTCGGAGAAAATACTGACAAAGGTAGAGAGAAATTCGTTGAAGAGCTGGAAGATACCCACGAGCTATTTAAAAGTTTCGTTTCTGAGCACCGTCCCCAAGTTAATATTTCGGAAGTAGCGACAGGTGAAATTTGGTACGGAAAAAGAGCATTGGAACAAAACTTAATTGATGACATTCAAACAAGTGATGAATATCTGATGTCTCATCGCAATGACTGTAATATTTTTAGTATTAAATACACCAAGAAGAAGTCTTTACAAGAAAAACTGGGGTTTGCTGCGGAAAGTACCATTGAAAGTCTCTTCAAGAAGATAATTGGCGGTTTTAATACCAACCGTCACTTATAATCTATTTTCGGTGCCCAATCTTTGTTGGGCACCGAAAAAGTCCACAATCTTGAGGTTAAGGAATTTACTGATCAGAATACTAGGTGTAGGTAGCAACGCAAATAGACTGATCGGTTCGGTTGGTTTAAATGAAATCGCTTAGCCGTATTCTTTACAATTATCCCTTTTAGTTGCCAACCATCAACCCAGCCAGCATTGGCGCTTCGGCGAAAAAAGAAGTAAGCCTTGGACGGTGCAACGTTGAATATACTATCAAAAACCGCCCTTGTTACGTCACATAACTGAAGGCTAGGGCACTAACCATTTGTCGATCCGTTAGCTGCACCTTTATCTCATGCTGATAATCGACCTTCGATCGAAATAACGCTATTCACCTGTATTTCTGTCAATAGGCGAGAAAGTCTCAAAATCTTCCATTGTCGAGTTACCACCGTCTTCCACACTCCATTCCTTATCGCTTGCCTTTTGTTGTAAGTTTTTCATGAAGTTGTAGCGACGCTGCGTGATTTCGCGTGTTTGGATTTCGTCTTTTAGGATGACCGGGTGTATAAAGACCATAAGGTTTTTCTTATCGCGATTAACACCTTTACTTCTAAACAAGGCGCCAATGAAAGGTAAGTCTCCTAACAAGGGTACCTTTTCTTGTACCTCGGTTTCCTCTTCACTTATTAGGCCGCCTAGAACTAGGATTTGATCATCTTTTATTAGTGCTTTGGTTATGATTTCGCGCTTGTTCGTAATGATGTCGGAAGCGGTCTCTACAGAAGGCGCTATCGACTCAGTAGTTTGTTTAATTTCCAGAGTGATCGAGTCACCTTGATTGATCCGTGGCTTCACAATCAGAGAAATGCCGATGTCCTGACGCTCAATTGTGGTGAACGGGTCATTGGTTGTCGATGCTGCACTTGTTGTCTGGCCAGTTTTGAACGGTACATTTTGCCCCACCAACAATGAGGCTTCTTCATTATCTAGGGCGACTATTGTAGGAGTCGACAAAATGTTCGCATTTTGAGTGGCATTGAGCGCTCGAATGGCCGCTTGTAAATTGCCTTTTTCAAAATAACCGAAGGTGAGGCCCCTCCCTGACAAAAAGGTTAGTGGAGAATCACTGTTCACCGAGCTGCCGTTCGACAACGCTAAATCTCCCAGCGTATTTACTCCTCCTACTGTATTTCCGCTGCTCGAATCGCTTATCCAGGTTACACCAATATCATTTGCCGTCGTACCACTTACCTCGACAACAAGGGCTTCGACAAGAACTTGAGCTCGCCGGATGTCAAGTTCTGAAATAACACGTTTCATTGTGTTGAGAATTGAAGGTGGTGCATTGATAATCAGCGCATTTGCACTTTCGCTAGACTCAATATTGATTTTGTTACTGTCTTTCTGATTACTTTGAATGCTAGTGGCTAAACTCTTTAAGATTGGAGCGACTTCCAGAGCACTCACATAATGTAGATAAACGACTTGTGTATTTCCTTGGCCCTCGAGCGGGGTGTCCAGTTGCCGAATAAGGTTTTTGAATTGCTTGCGCTTAGCGGGGTCGCCGGCCATCAAAATGGTGTTGGACCTCTCATCGACCGATAGACTAAAAGTAAGGCTTTCGCTTTTACCCCCAATGGCGGACATCAGAGTGGTCAAAGTCGACTTAATGGCTTTTGCGTCTGCATGTTTAATCTTAATCACTTCTATTTCGCTATCACTTGCGACGTCGAGCTGGCCAATCAACTCTTTCAAGGACGCGATATTTGACGAATGATCTGCGATAACAAGGGCATTAGTAGGAGCGTAGGTCGTCAATACTGCGTCCGAACTTGCGAGAGGCTTTAATATCGAAGCGAGCTTGACGGC
The DNA here is from genome assembly GCA_047623245.1 of Oceanicoccus sp. GTDB lineage: Bacteria > Pseudomonadota > Gammaproteobacteria > Pseudomonadales > Dasaniaceae > Oceanicoccus. The sequence goes on from JBLHNZ010000076.1 coordinate 9,175, forward strand.
GGAAACGTTTTGAATCTTCATCACGCTTACCACCATATCTGCGGTGGCAGAACTGTTCTCTAAGGGAAGCGCTCCATTCTTTGCCAAATTAATAGGTACGATCTTCAGTGCCTCTGCTGTCTCTATCGCCGCAAAGCCGTGAACCTGTAGAACCGATAAAAACACTTGGTAGGCTTCATTAGATGTTAACGGAGAGGGCGACAACACTGTCACTTTTCCCTGCACTGCCTTGTGCACAATGATGTTTTTACCCGTGTTGTCAGAAATCCATTGAATTAACGCATGAATATCCGCGTCACGCATATTCATGGTCAATTTATCGGCTGCGATGGCCATCCGGCTCGATAAAAGTAAGCTGCAAATTACGAGTAATAACGAGTATATCAATTTATTGTTCATCAGCGCGGTAACCTTATTTCCTAGATCTATTTCTAAGTTCCTGCAAGCGAGACTTAATGAGCTGTTGCCTTTGTTCTTGTGTCATCACTGAACTATTTTCAGTTCGATTTTTCGATTGATTACTATTCACTTCGGGATTGCGGGATAATTGTGCCTGCCTGTTACCAACAGCGGGGAAATATAGGGTTTCGAGTTTGCCCTGTCTGGACAAAACCACCCGATTGCTAAAAACACTGTGCAATACGGTATTGCCATAGACGCTACCGTCGACCTTGTAAAAAAGTGTTTTTCGATCGGGCCCTTCGATCATCGCACTAGCATTCTGAGGGTTGCTCGAAGTGAACGCGCCGCGAAGTGTAAGTTTCAAATTGGTGGTAGGGAAATTTTTTGGTGCTTCTACTACTCTGTTAAATTGTCCTAATAAATGCCGCTGATTAATGGCCTCAACATCGTAGGGATTTTCTCGATTTGGCTTCTGCTGAAACTCGCTTATGCTTAATTCAGGGAGATGATTTTTTGTCTTATAGGCGCTAAATAATTGCTCTCCGATCGCGATCGCCATCAATACAAGCACCACTCGCAAAAAGTAATAGCCGGTTCGCTGCTGTTCCATGCGAGTGAACTTATTGACTATAGAGTCTAACACGTCAAATCCTTCCATTTGAGAGTAATGAACAGCAGTATTCGAACACAATACCGAGGACATAGTATGCCGGTATTATCAATGTGTAGTAGCATGTCACATCTATCCATACGTATTTAATGTAAAATTATAGCGTAGTAACAAGACCTTAGGGATGAAAGTTAGTGGAAATTGCAATCAATTCAATTATTTTGGCAGGGAGCGCACATTTTTGTTAGACAAAGAATTAAAAAACGCCCCATTTTTTTACTATTTCCGATTAAATATAAGACGTACGACATTGTTTTAAAACTAAATTATTGAAATTTCATTAGGGTCTATACTTTTGATAGGTTAAGCGCTAGCAGTGATACGGAGAAATTAAATGGGAACAATGAGCGTTAAAACTCTCAACCTACCTTTCAGTTTTGCTAAACGAAATGGGGTTTTTATCCGCTATGAGAAAGAAGCGAACCCCACTATATGTCATAAACCGCTATTGTCTCCACTCGCATACGCAGAAGTTCGACGGTTTTTGGGTGGGAATTTTGATTGTATTCAAATGGAGGGAAGGGCATTCGAAGAGGCTCTTTCAGCTGCTTACGAGCGTGATTCAAACGAAACGATGCAAATGGTTGAAGATCTAGGAGAAGAGATTGATCTAGCTAGTATTGTCAGTGCGGTTCAGCAAACTGAAGACTTAATGGAGCAAGAAGGCGATGCGCCCATCATAAGACTTATCAATGCTGTATTGACTGAAGCTGTTAAGGAAGGAGCTTCCGACATCCATATTGAGACGTTTGAAAAGCGTATGGTTGTGCGCTACCGGATCGATGGCGTGCTACGAGAAGTAGTTGAGCCTAAACGCGAATTGGCGCCTATGTTAATCTCCCGTATTAAAGTAATGGCCAAGTTGGATATAGCCGAAAAACGGATCCCCCAAGACGGCCGGATTTCTGTAAAAATCGGCGGTCGCGAGATTGATGTCCGAGTATCTACAATGCCTTCAAATTCCGCAGAACGAGTGGTTTTGCGATTACTTGAAAAACAAACAGGAAATTTTGATCTAAGTTCATTGGGAATGCCTCGACTGCGCGACCAGCAGTTTAGTCGTTTACTCAACAGACCGCACGGAATAATACTTGTCACAGGGCCGACGGGTTCAGGTAAAACCACAACACTTTACGCGGGTCTTTCGTCAATAAACAACACGACGCAAAATATCTTGACGGTTGAAGACCCTATCGAATACAACCTGGAGGGAATCGGCCAAACTCAAGTCAACAAAAAGGCCGACATGACATTTTCTCGCGGATTGCGAGCTATATTACGGCAGGACCCCGATGTCGTAATGGTTGGAGAAATTCGCGATCTAGAGACTGCTGAAATAGCAATACAAGCTAGCTTAACAGGCCATTTGGTGCTGTCGACTTTACATACTAATTCCGCTGCTGGAGCTATTACACGCTTAAGAGATATGGGCGTCGAGCCATTTCTATTAGCGACAAGCTTGATTGGAGTTTTGTCACAGCGCCTTGTCCGAGTTCTTTGTGACAGCTGTAAAGAAGAGCAAGTACCTAGCATTTTAGAGCGAGAATTTTTGGGCGATCTCTTAGAGAAAGACGACAAGATATTTTCGCCCGTCGGGTGTAGTAAATGTAATAACCTTGGTTATAAAGGTCGTACGGGAATCTATGAACTCTTAATAGTCGACGAAAAAATTCGCCAGTTAATCCACAGC
>JBLHNZ010000077.1:0-11854 GCA_047623245.1 Oceanicoccus sp.
TCCAGTAGAAAATGAAAATGTTCTCCGTCAACTTTGTCGAGGACACAGTGTGACGCAATATTTCCAACAACGCCGCCAAATCCTAATCGATCAAACAGCCGTGACCACGTTTCAGGTGATAGATGATCGATCGTTACTTTACTATCGTCTTCACTATCCACAACATCACTATCTGCAGTAGACGATTGTTGAGTAATTTTTGGCGGTTCGAATACTACTTGCTTGGCAACTATTTCCTTCGTAACTATTTCCTGGGCAACTACTTCCTTCGCAACAACGCCCAGCTTGCTATGCGGCAGCGCTTCTGCCGTCTCCTTAGGAGCCAGCGTAGCCTGATTTAGGGCTAAGTCCTGAGAAATGATGTTTTGTTTTGCTTCAATAGCCGTATTTGACTGAGTTCCGTCATTACAATTGACTGATTGCGGTTTATCGCTCGAACTAAATTGCGCAACCGCTTCAGGCTTTTTTACAAGGTCGGATACCCCCATTTCAGAAGGAGTAGTCGAGGTTGATTTCAGTCCACGTGTCGGGATTTCGGGAATACCTGCAGGTTTAAATGCCAGCATTCGCAGCAAAACCATTTCGAAACCACCTCGAGGATCCGGACAAAGCGGTAAATCCCGACGGCCGATCAGTGCGATCTGGTAAAACAGCTGAACATCTTCGGATGCCAAACACTTGGCTAAAGCTGCAATGCGTTCTTTATCTCCGTAACTATTATCACCGACACCGGGCAAGGCCTGGGTCATAGCAATTCGATGCAGAACAGTGAGCATTTCCTCGAGTGCTAAAAGAAAGTCCGGTGCATGTTCCGATAATGCACGAACCGCATCCAGCATACTCGCCGCGTTACGTTCGGCCAAGCCATCGATAATGTCATAAATAGCCGATTGATCAATCGTGCCTAACATAGTTCGAATATCAGCTTCTTCGATTTTTCCCGAACCAAACGCGATACCCTGATCGGTGAGGCTCAGTGCATCTCGCATACTACCATCTGCGGCGCGACCGAGAAGCCATAGCGCCTGCTCCTCATGGGCGACCATTTCTTTGTCGAGGACATTATGCAAATGACCAACAATGCGCTCTGGCGTCATGTTTTTTAGGTTGAATTGCAGGCACCTCGACAAAATAGTGGCTGGCAATTTCTGTGGATCAGTCGTGGCGAGAAGGAATTTGACGTGAGGTGGAGGTTCTTCAAGCGTTTTTAGCAAAGCGTTAAAACTATGCGTCGATAGCATATGCACTTCATCAATCAGATAGACTTTGTAACGCCCTACAGTTGGAGCGTATTGAACATTTTCAAGTAACTCCCGTGTATCTTCAACTTTCGTTCGCGAAGCCGCGTCCACTTCTATCAAATCGATAAAACTGCCGTTAGCTATGCTGGTGCAAGCACTGCACTGTCCACATGGTTCGGAGCTAACACCCATATCACAATTTAGGCATTTGGCTAAAATGCGGGCGATCGTGGTTTTACCCACTCCACGTGTGCCTGTGAATAAATAAGCATGATGGAGTCTGTCGCGATCGAGCGCATTTATGAGCGCTTTTAATACGTGTTCCTGCCCTACCATTTCGCGAAAGGTTTTTGGCCGCCATTTTCGAGCCAATACCTGATAACTCATGAATTTATACCTATCAATAATTAAGCCGGAGAGCATACACCAACGGACGATCTACATAAATGGCTAAGGTTTTAGAAACCACAAGAAATACTATACCAAGCCACAATAGGCACCGTAACTACTTGAGAAAACTTTAATCCCCTATAACCAGCAGCGACTGGGTTCAGCCTTCACGAGTACGAGAAATAACTCCAAATCGGCAGTTTGAACAAGGAATTCGCATCTATCAACCTTGTGCAGACAAAGATCAACCGTATTAGCGGTAGATCGTGAAACAGCTATCAATCGCTCTGCTCATTACTCGGTTCATCGCTCAGTCCTTGGCTCGGTCCATCAAGGGAAAATAACGTGCCTTTCGTGCGGTTACCTTTCAGCAAAAAAGCGTCGGCAGTAGCCAGATCAAATCCACTGCACAGAAACATTTTTCGTCCGTTATTCAAAAGATAGTTAGCCGCTTTGAGCTTAGTCACAATACCTCCGGTGGCAAATGTAGTTGTCGGCGTATGCCCCTGAGATAACTCCTCTTCGGAGATATGAGAAATATGAGGGATAATTTCGGCATCATCATACTCAGCTGGATTTTTGTCATAATAGCCGTCTATGTCGCTCAAAATTACGAGTAGATCTGAGTTGGTGTGGTGAGCCACATGCGCAGACAGCTGATCATTGTCGCCAAACAGCTGTTCTGACGTTGTAGTAATATCATTTTCATTCACGATCGGCAAAATACCATTTTCCAGCAAGGCTTGGATAATTTGCTTAAAAATATCGATATGAGTGAGGGAGTCAAAATCTTCTTCGGTGGTAAGTATTTGGCTAATATCGATATCGTAAATATCAAACAGTTGTTTGTACCCACTCATGAGAATAGGTTGACCAACAGAAGCCAGTACTTTTTTGCTGATATGTTCTTTGCGGTCGAGCCGCAACGCGGTGTAACCTGTGGCGACAGCTCCGGAAGTTACCAGAACCACTTCATACAGTTTTTTTAGTTCAGTTATAAGAGACACCAAATTCAGCATTCTTTCTTTGGCTATCTCGTTGTTCTCAGTTAATACACTACTACCTACTTTCAACGTAATTCTTCGCACCGTGACTCCTGGATTGTTGGATTTAGCCAATAAAACGACGCTAAGTGTAACACACGCATCTAATCCCTCTAAATCTCCGTTCGTAGACTGTTCCGTACAACCGGTTCGCTGCTCAACATACCATTAACCCTTCTTACACAAATACTGACCAAACGCTGTACCTGAAATACATTTCTGACATGGTACCGAGCACTTTGAGATAAAATTTGCACCGTGAATCTCTATTTCATACCGTCGCGTAGAGCACTAGCAAAGAATAAGCCGCGAAAAAGACGGACAAAACTTGAAACCAGCGGGGAATGGCAATCACCAAGATCATCAGCACAATACCAACAGCCGGTATAGCAATAGACAACGCGATGGGATTGTTAAACATAGCGACATTGACATAGGGCCCGATCAAAAAATACGCTAGCATCGAAAATGCCGAAAAGCGACCTTGGCTCTGGCTATGCCCCAACATTTCATAACCCCCATCATCTGAATCGGGAAGTGCCATTTCTGCCGCACCGTAAATAAAAATCGAGGCAAATATCAATACAACAAAGTGCCGAAAAGCCCACCCTGAAAAGTCCCGTAAGCCCCATCCTATCCACCACAATTGAAGAATAAATATCATAATACTCATTCCCCATATTGCTGTAGACCAATGAAAGTTCACTCGTTTGTGGTGACGGGTTAGATCCCCTACCCCATTTAAAATTCGCGTCATTGCCAAACCGAGAACGATAGAGACGGTAACAAATATATATTCATGCTGGGTCATAGTTTATTGGCCGTCAGGCTCCTTTACGTATTCAAACTTATTTATAAAGTTAGATGCTAGTGGGTGGGTTGCGCGCCATATACCAGTATTCATAGCAATGTTCATAGCCCATTTTATTATAGAGACTTATCGCTGACTTATTGCGAGCAACAACCTGAAGATAGGCCGTCGATGCGCCTTGGGCGACGGCCCAGCAGAGCATGCCATTCAATAACTTGGTAGCATAGCCCTTTTTTCTAGAGTCGTGTTCTGTCACCAAGTCGTAGAGTCCAAAGTATCCATTACTAATTACGCCAACGCCACAAGCTACTTCCGCGCCGTTCTCTACTAATACGGCCATTAACGCCTGATCATTAATGCGGTCTAAAATAGCTAAATGAGCTTCATGCTGATTGATATCGGTGTCACTGATACGGCAAAAATCGGTTAACCATTCTCGACTCTTCTTTAGAACTAAACCCTGATTGTCGAAGGTTGCCCCTTGTAACGAACGAGACAAAACCAAGGAACGGTCGAGTAACTGATAATTATTACTGCCCAAATACTGATCAAATTGCCGGTTATCGCAGAATGAAGGTAGACGAAAAATGCAAGGGACTTCCTTCTTCTTAAAATACTGTTCACATCGGCTAACTAGAGCATAATAATCACCTTCTTGGCGAGTGAGAATATTTGCTGAGTTAGCTCTTTTCGTATATCCATCGGAAAAGCGTAATACCACGCCACCCTCCTGGATTTGCTCCATGGCCGGCCAAGAGCGAAACGCAGCGGATTCAATATTCTGGAAATTCAAATGACTGTCCTGTAAGATTTTTTTGTGTTGTCTAATGAAAAATACATATCAATTTATTCTGGTTAAAACTTCCGACACCATTGGTTTATTGAGCGCAACAGAGATAGATATCCGCAAAATGGAAAAACCTCAGTCGCACTTGCCAGGTTTGCGCCGGGTTATTACTACTTAGCTCCCCCAGTAACCTGTCGATCAACCTATGCCCTAGGTTTTTGCCGTTTCATGCCAAACATAAGTCTCATACTATTGACGGGTTTAATTAAAATTTCGGACAATATACCGCAAATGACAAGCGTCCCCAAAGCGATAACCCAGTACTCTGACACTCCCGATAATCCCCAGTTAATAACGAAAAAACCGAGGACAATAATCACGGTCTGATGAAGTATAAAAAAAGGGTAAACAATGTCACCACAGTATCGCAACCATCTATTAGTAAAATTAAGATAGTGTCTGGCGAAACCGATAACTAGTGAAAGCCATGACCATTTTACGATATTCTCTACAAATCCCCACGTTAAATCCGGCACAAAGGCAGAACTACTGCCAGGATAGTGAAGTCCCGCAAGTAAAATGAGATAACCCGTCAGCCCGATAAGCAATGACAAATATCGATTACGTTCAAATGATAGCCAGATCGTCGGCATGCGCACAAATATCAGGCCTAAGACTACCGCGAACAAATAAACACAATGACCGTACCAGTCGTTATAAAAGGCGTGAGTTATTTCATCATCGCCAAAAGCAGCCAGCAACACAAAGTACCCCAATAAAGGCAGCCACACAATTCTTGCGCCTTTTGAGAGAAAGGACTCAACACGTGCGAGAAAGCCAGCGCCACTATCACTATTAATGTAGGCGATAAGCGGCAGTAATACGATGGTGTACCAGAACAGGTACAAAACATACCATAAATGATTGTAAGTCGGGAACGGTGCATTCATTCGTTCGTCCCAGGAAAAAGAAAAATAGCGATCAGTCCAAAACTGCCAAAATGTACCGTCGAAAACTCCCTTTTGCAAAGCTTCAAAGTAGGACTGAGGCGCAACCACTATGGCTACCCCAAATATTAATGGTATATACAGTTTGAGAACTCGCTGCCAGGCAAAATATCGCAATGACATTTTGGATACCATGACACTGATGGCAACACCGGAGACCACAAACAAAACATCCAAACGCCATGTCGACGTGAGCATCATGACTGATTTCAAGAACAAACTATTGTGCCCACTTTCTATATGAAAACTCCAGTCAACGAACATCATGCCGGTGTGATAGAAAATCAGTAGTGTAAAAGCTAGAACCCTAACCCAATCCAGAAAATATAGTCGATCATGGACCTTTTCTTGTGTTTCATTCTTTGTCATTTCATACTCCAGATATAAATTATTTCGGAGTTATACTACGTTCTGATTTGGCCTAGCCGCAGTGCTTTGTTTCCAGTGATTGTATAACGTGTCAAGCGGAACGGGGCATTGGGACGAATGGCGTCAATTGGGGATAAGTGGACAATTAATGAAACTGACAAATAAGCGACTTGTTGAAATTCTATTATGCGCGAGTATTTTTTTGCTGCTTCCTTTGTTGATCGCCACCAACGAGATCATGGAACATATAGAACAAGGCGTTGAAATTGCGCTTTGGAAGCCATTTTTAACAGAATATTCAAGTGCAATTGTCGTTCTGCTACTGCTTCCCATACTTCTTTATGTCGATCAGAGAGTGCCTATAGCCAGTAACAATTGGTCCAAACGAATTCTTCTTCACCTACCCCTCAGTGTCGCTTTTTCAATCGCCCACATAACGGGAATGTACACAATACGCCATTGGGTCTATCTTCTCGTTGGCGAGCAGTTTGAGACAGGGAATATTTGGTGGGCTTTTTTGTTTGAGTATCGAAAAGATTTGGTGGTCTATATAGGCGCCATGGTAATTATCTATGGTTACCGTGAGATCATAAGGCTCCGAGTCGGAGAAGCACAATTGGCAAAGTCAACCGAGGGCAAGGATGATGATCGCATTTTAGTTAGTAAAAGCGGTTTGTTTCATTTTATTGAACCCACCACAATCCATTGGGTTGAAGCTGCCGGAAACTATGTAGAGTTACATACCGCGACAGAAACTTATATGTTAAGAAGTACAATGAAGGAGATTGAAAGCCGCTTGGATTCATTCGGGTTTGTAAGGGTTCATCGCTCGACGATCGTCAATAGAAGCCAAATAGAGCGTATTGCCCCTGCTATGAATGGAGACAAGATTGTTAAGTTGAGAAACGGTTTCGAGCTGCGCCTTTCAAGACGATACCGACAAAACCTTGAGCAGCCGACGGCGTAAGAGGAAATGTTACTTTCGTCGATAGATATTCAAAATAGCTATCGCTTTGTACCGTTTTCCCTATCTCTGTTAGAACTGCCTCTAGGGAAAGAAATCTAGCAAAAACACCAGGGGTTGTACTAGAGGGAAAAATCGTCGTTTCCGTTCTTTCCAACCAATGCTCTTTACTTTTCAAGTGTCGTCTGAAGCTTGTAAACTACAGCCTTAAAGCAATGAGCTCAGCGGGGTTGATTGGAATTTTACGTACATGTTCGGTAATAATAGGCATTTAGATCACACATAAAATACAGGGTGCTTAAACATTTACGATTGGCTTTAAGCAAGCAGCGCGAGCTATATAGGCTCCTTCTTCAGCTAGAGCCTGGAAGCTGTTAATATATATGCTATCGTCAGTCAGAACCTTAACAACCCGATTTCCTAGGAGAAATAATGAAGGGCCCGGAATACTTCAACGAAATGTGTGCTGATAAACTTCCCGGGTTACTCGGTATCGTTTTGACTAAAATGAGCGCTACTGAAGCACGAGCGGAAATGAATGTTACACCGTCGCACTTAGCCCCTAATGGTTTCCTGCATGCTGGCAGCATTGTTGCACTTGCCGATACTTCATGCGGCACTGCATGTATGGCAAATTTACCTGTTGGTGCATCGGGTTTTACGACCATTGAGCTTAAATCTAACCACCTGGGAACCTTGCGGGATGGCTATATTGAATGTGTCGCCACGCCAGCTCATATGGGCCGAACCACGCAAGTTTGGGATGCGGTTGTCTCCAATAGGGATTCAGGGAAAACAATTGCATTATTTCGTTGCACGCAAATGATTTTGTATGCAATATCAAAAGATTAACAAGTATAGCCAGCTTGCTCACTTCGATCGCTGGACTTGGTTCTACTCGGCCGCTACTAGCGGTGTTAACTTTATAAGGGGAATGTTCAAGTGCAGGACAAAATCACTTTAGTAGTGGACTATCTAAACGAAGTAAAAACACGCTGCACGTATAATGCGGCTGCGGAAGCGATCGGTATTACCCCCAATGCTCTAAAAAAGCAGATAGGTGATCCGCGCCCGGAAACTTCCTGGCTTGTCAGTCCAACATCAGGTGAGCCAATGCGTTTCGCAGACAGCGAGAAACATCCAGAGCTTTATCGCACTTCGCGCATCATTACATCGGCCAAAGTATTAAAGCGTAACCTTGACCTATAAATTGTAATGGGTGTCTCGACCCCTACCATCGCAACGGAGTCGTGCCTGCCGGCAAAGGATTATGTGCCCTACCCATTATCTATATGATCTAAAGTTTAATGGGCATGCGCGAATGGAATAGACGCAGAGCTTTCACTACGGCTCCTCTTGGAGAAGAATTCCATGACAAGTTACTGGCTTACATGCGCTTTTGGGCGAGTGTTGAGTGAATCGGCCGCGGGATAAACAGACCTCCAGAGCATTGTGTAACAAATGGAATAAGAAATATTAGTTCTGTGTATCGGTTATAAACGGCGTACCGAGGCAGGAAGAAGTCTTCCGTAACCCAGCGCGGCAGTTGTCGCCAGTGGATCAGTGAAGCTCTAACGGAGAGCCGAATCGGCAAAAAACAGCTTAGCTAGAAAGTGTTACAAGTCAGACGATAGAGGAGCTCGGTACATGCTTGAATACCTTGTGTCGTATTTATCTTGGGCTTAGTCGAGGCAGATTTTTGACAAGCTAAAATTGGTGGCGGCCCAACCAGCCACATCCCGGCACATGAGTCGATAACTACCGTTGCTCCCTTCCGGGCCTGGCGGAGTTTGCTATCTATCATTGCGAGAGGACCAGAAGGACCACCATAAATTCGAGGATAGTTACGTCATCCTCGAAGGCCGCGTATTGTCCTCAAAAAAGCGCAAGCTTGCAAGCCCTCAGGACAAAAACCTACGACTAACTTACTAAGCGACTAATAAGTGCTCAAATGTCATCGATCGGTTTAGGCCATTTATAATGGCAGCCAAAGAAGCTTCAACGATATCTTCGCTGTTGGCTACACCACAAATTCTTTCACCATTAATATTAAGTTGCACATACGCCATAGCTGCTGACTTAGCGCCCAGATCGCTCCCCAGGTTAATAGCATGCTCGCTATAATCGACTAAGACTATCGATACCCCTGAATTATGACTAATTGCATTCACAAACGCATCGATAACTCCATTTCCCTCCCCTTTTAATGAGATGACCTGCTTGTTCCACTCAAGACCGACAGCAATTCTATCAATCCCTTCGTGGCGATTGATGCTGTAGTCACTTAACCGATAACGATCGTCCGGAACAAGAGTGATGTCAGGCTCTGGGGATTTGTCTAAAAGATAAGTTTCTTGAAACAGAGACCAAATCATTTCTCCAGACATTTCGCTTTCGGTTTCTTCTGCTTTATTTTGTACTAGCGCACTAAACTCGATCTGCAGCCATCGAGGCATTTCAATACCGTATTCGCGTGCAAGAATGTATGCGATCCCGCCTTTTCCTGATTGGCTATTTATCCGGATAACTTCTTGATAGGATCGGCCTAAATCCGCAGGATCAATCGGTAGATACGCGACATCCCAATGATCTTCGGGTTTGCGTAGGGCAAGGCACTTGTTAATTGCGTCTTGATGGCTTCCGGAAAACGCTGTAAAAACCAATTCCCCCGCATAAGGATGCCGCGCGTGCACGGGTAACTGGGTACAGTCTTGAACCGTTCTTATGATTTTATCCATCGCCGAGAAATCGAGCATAGGGTTGATACCCTGACTGTATAAATTCATAGCCATTGTAATGACGTCCATATTCCCTGTTCGCTCTCCATTGCCCATCAAGGTACCTTCTACACGGTCGGCTCCAGCCATAACCGCAAGCTCTGCCGCAGCAACTGCGCAGCCACGATCATTATGTGTATGAACGCTTATTAGAATGGCGTCCCTCTTGAGAATATGGCCACAAAACCACTCAATTTGGTCGGCAAATATATTGGGGGTACTCATTTCAACCGTAGCAGGAAGATTGATAATCACGGGGTTTTCAACAGTCGGCTGCCATACACCAGCGACCGCATCACAGATCTCCACCGCGAAATCAAGTTCCGTCCCAGTAAAACTCTCCGGTGAATACTCAAATGTCCACTCGGTTTCTGTTTGTTTATCAGCTAACCGTCTGATTGTTTTTGCAGCGTTAACTGCCAACGCAGTGACGCCTGACTTGTCGAGTTTAAAGACCTGTTTTCGTTGGACTGTCGATGTAGAATTGTAAAGATGCACAATAACTTTATTTGCCCCTTTTAGAGACTCGAACGTCCTCGCAATCATGTCTTCTCGGGCAGGGGTTAACACTTGAATTGTAACGTCCTCAGGCACCATTTTATTGTCAATTAAATAGCGAACGAAATCGAAGTCTGTAATCGATGCTGCCGGGAAACCAACTTCTATTTCTTTAAATCCAATCTCGACTAATAGAGTAAAGAGTTTTAGTTTTTGCTCGGGCGTCATTGGCTCTATCAGCGCCTGATTACCATCACGTAAATCGACGCTACACCATAGTGGTGCTTGGGTAATCTGACGGTCTGGCCACTTACGGTGTGGCATTGGTATTGGAGAAAAAGCTTTGTATTTTTTATGTTCAAATGTACTCATAGTCAATTCACTCGGTCACCGGTTTAACTCTCGAAAGGAAAAATGCGCATTCTTGTGAAACACTTGATATACCAGCCCGAATAAATCTTTTGAATTAGGTCGAGCTGATATATCGTAGCGACGATAATCACCAGACCGAAATTATAGGGAAAAATGGTTAGTGAATGGCTGCAAAGAAGCGGCTGAAAAACGAAAAATAGCCATACTTCACTAACAAATGATATATTTGTAGTGATTAGCGCTACATTTATATAATCTGACAATATCAGTGAGTAAAAAATGGAACTAGACAGAATCGATCGTCATATTCTTCAACTAATGCAACGAAATAGCAGGATCAACAATCTTGAACTAGCCGAACAAATCGGCCTGTCGCCAACGCCCTGCTCGCGACGCGTTAAAAGACTCGAAGACTCCGGAATCATCGAGCGTCATGCCACTATTTTGAATAGGTCGATGCTTGATCTAAAGCTAACGGCCATCGTTGGCATCAGCATGGATAGACACACTCCCGAGCGATTTGATAACTTTGAAAGAAAGATTGCCGACTTCCCAGAAGTCTTAGAATGCAATATTGTTACGGGACAAGCCTCTGATTACTTGCTAAAAGTAGTCTTGCCGGACATGGAATACTACGAGGAGTTTCTGCTTGGTCGCCTTACAAGAATTGAAGGGGTGTCGGGTGTGCATTCAAGTTTTGTTTTACGACGCGTTATCGATAAAACAGAACTTCCACTAAATCACAAATACGATCATAAACTACGTGACAAGACGCTTTAGAAGCCTGTGGTCACGCAGGTCGTGATCTAATTTTTATCTATGGGTTAAATTACTTTCTCGAGCGGCGATCGCATCACTAAAAGCAACAATTCGCTTTGCGTCCTCAACATGTAAGTTTTCGATCAATTTTCCGTTCACTAACACAACACCTTGCCCGGAGCGGGTAGCTTGCGCATGTGATTCAATTACTTTTTTTGAAAAGAGAATTTCGTTTTCACTTGGCGAAAATATCTTGTTTGCCGAATGCAATTGTTTGGGATGAATTAGCGTTTTTCCATCAAAACCCAACTCCGAGCCTTGCTGACAGACTCTATCAAATCCCATTTCATCATCTAAATCCAGAAAAACACCGTCAAAAATCAATCGTTTGTAAGCGCGCGCTGCCAGCACGCAAATACTTAAACTGGCCAATACAGGTAAGCGGTCTATCGTATGTTTTCCGCGAATATCGGACACCAAGTCTGCAGTGCCCATTACAAGCGCTGCAACGCGATCAGACGCCGCTATATCTTCAGCGTGGAGAATTCCCAATGGCGTTTCCATCATTACCCATATAGAGGTTTTATCTTGTAGTCCTGCACGTTTTAAAATGGATACCGCTTCTTGAACGTCTGTCGCTGAGTTTATTTTCGGTAACAGAACTGCGTCAGGAACGGTCAAGGCTATTGCCTCCAAGTCATCTACTCCCCAGGGAGTATCGAGTCCGTTAACCCTTACACAAACCTTTCGGTAGCCATAATCGCCTTTGCTGGCGGCGTTGACTGCTTCTACGACTAGTTGTCGTGCTGCGGATTTTTTGTCGGGGGAGACGGCAT
>JBLHNZ010000078.1:0-11847 GCA_047623245.1 Oceanicoccus sp.
ATGTAAAAGGGTTATGGTTGGAGCAAGGCGTGACCTATTCGAAACGAAGGCAGGCAAAACTGCAGGCGGAGCTAAATCGACACGCGAAGTTTGTAGGAGTACGTCATGTCACTTTCGAAGAAAACTATCTAAGGTAAGTGCCTGACGACAGTAGGCGAATGAATAAAATTAAGGTGAATCAAAAAAATGAATAAAAAAAAATGTTTTTACGGAGAAAGAAATAAATGAAATATCGAAAAAAAATGACCGTTGCTATTGCCATTATGTTGGCGCTCGTTGCCTGTAGTAAACCTGCTGTCGAACAAGCAGCGTCTGGGGGTGATACAGAGAACGAAAAAAACTCGGAAACTGTAGTTTACGTTAATGCCGATATAGTGACGGTTGCGGCGGATAATCCTTCCGCTAGCGCGCTAGCTATCCGCGATGGTCTTATCCTGGCCGTCGGGTCACGCGAGGAAGTCGAAGCCGCGGCAGGAAAGGCATTTACGCTTCGAGACTTAGAGGGAAAAACGCTTATACCTGGATTGATTGACGCCCATGGACACATTAGTTTAACAGCGTTGAGCAAAGGTTTTGCAAACGTGCAGCCGCCTCCAGCAGGCCCAATTAAGAGCATCGCTCAATTGCAGAAAGTCATGAAGCTGTGGGATGAAACTAATCCGGACGCGCTTTGGCTGATGGGCTGGGGCTATGACGATTCGTTATTGGAAGAAGGCCGTCACCCGAGCAAAGAGGATCTGGATCAAATTTCAACGGACAAGCCTATTATGCTAAGTCACGTTTCCGGGCATCTCATGGCGTGTAATTCCAAGTGTTTAGAAATGGCTGGAATTTCTAAGGATACAGTGAATCCACCCGGTGGCGTCATTCAGCGTATGGAAGACGGTAAAACACCTAACGGTGTTTTGGAAGAGAGTGCCGTATACAAAGTATACGGTATTCTGCCGGCAGCGCCGGAGGTGATGCGTTTAGCGATGTTAGAACAAGTTCAGCAATATTATGCAAGTTATGGTGTCACCACAGTTCAGGACGGGGCTGCGCAGGACAGCAATATTGCCGATCTACAAAAGATAGCGGCAGCTGAGAAATTGTATTTGGATGTTGTTGCTTTTCGCCTGCTATCAAAAGGTGAGTCGCTAAATGAAGACTTACCCGTTTCGAAATCTTATCAAAATCGTTTTCGCGTTGGCGGTATAAAGTTGGTGCTAGATGGTTCGCCTCAAGGCAAGACAGCATGGCTAACAGAACCTTATTTCTTTGCGCCCGTTGGGCAACAGAAAGACTATAAGGGTTATCCTCGATTAGACGATTCTGAAGTCAATGATTTTGTAAAATCAGCGTTTAGCAACAATGTTCCGGTGCTTGCTCACGCCAATGGGGATGCAGCAGCTGATCAATTAATCAATGCCGTTGTTAGCGCCAATAAAGAGCTGGGTGCCGACGACAGGCGTACGGTTATGATTCATGCGCAAACGGCTAGAGAGGATCAAATTGACGACATGCAAAGTGAAGGCATTATTCCTTCTTATTTTGTTGCCCATACGTTTTTCTGGGGCGATTGGCATCGGGACTCAGTATTTGGAGAAGATCGGGCGATGCGAATTAGTCCACTGCAATCAAGTGTTATTCGGAACATGCCTTATACTACGCATAACGACACTCCTATAGTGCCTCCCGACATGATGAGGTTGTTGTGGGCCGGCGTAAACAGAATGACGCGCAGTGGGAAAGTACTGGGTGAAGCGCAGCGTGTATCGCCGTTAGAGGCACTGAAATCAATGACTATTAACGCCGCATACCAGTTTTTTGAAGAGGATAGGAAAGGCTCAATCGAGCCGGGTAAACTCGCCGATCTGGTTATTCTTTCCGCGAATCCTTTAAAAGTCGAAGCGATGGCTATTAAAGACATCGAAGTTGAGGAGACGATTAAAGAGGGTAAAACAGTTTATCGCAAGTAGGGTTAGTGCTGGTTATGAACGATTTTGATATAGCCTGTAACGAGACCGTCATTACGAGCGTCAGCGCAGTAATTTTGAAATGGCAGTGGCGGGAACATTGAGGTTGCCGCGCTCACGCTCGCAAAGACGTGCAAGAAAACGGCTCCGTCATTACGAGGATCAGCGCGGTAATTTTGAAATGGCAGTGGCGGGAACATTGAGGTTGCCGCGCTAACGCTCGCAAAGACGTGAAAGAAAACGGCTCCGTCATTACGAGGATCAGCGCGGTAATTTTGAAATGGCAGTGGCGGGAACATTGAGGTTAGCCGCGCTAACGCCGCAAAGACGTGAAAGAAAACGGCGCCGTCATTATGAGGATCAGCGCGGTAATCTTGAAATGGTAGTGGCGGGAACATTGAGATTAGCCGCGTTAACGCTCGCAAAGACATGAAAGAGGTTAGTTTCGTCATTCAAGGACGCGAATGAAAACAGTTCCGTCATTACGAGCGTTAGCGCGGTAATCTCGGTAATCTCGGTAAGTCGATTACAGTCTAACGCAGACTCGAATCCTCGTTATCTTGATGCCTGGCATCAAGATAGCGAAATACATATATCGCGTTATTCCAGCGGGCTAATCTACCGTCCTTTCCAGTTGGGCGCTCTTTTCTCAGAAAAAGCTTTGGGTCCTTCGACAAAGTCCTCGCTTTTTATAAGATTTACGACTGAGTCATATTTTGCTTCCATAGACGCTTGCAAGGTAGGTGCGTCTAAGCTCCGGTAGACGACATCTTTGCTGGCTCGGATGGACAATGGAGAGCATTGAATGATTTGATTGGCCCATTCCATAGTGCGTTCCATAAGCTCGTCGTGTGGAACAACATCATTGACAAACCCCAGTTCCTTACCTTCTTCAGCGGAAACGTGCCGCCCAGTCAATATCATGCCGAGGGCTCTTTTTACACCTATTTGACGCGGTAGCCTATTTAAGCCACCGGCGAGTGCGGCGAGCCCAACTTTCGGTTCAGGTAATGCAAATTTCGCTTTATCAGAAGCAATGATAAGGTCGCAGGCCAGAGCGATTTCGAAACCGCCACCCATAGAAACCCCGTTTACTGCTGCGATAACAGGCTTTTGTAAGTCAAATCGTGACGTGAGGCCACCAAAACCTTTGGGTATTGCGACTCGTTCTCCACCTTCTGCTTGGTAGCGTAAATCGTTGCCAGCACTGAAACCTCGGCCGGCACCGGTAATAATGGCTACCCACATATCATCATCGCTTGCGAAATCGTCGAACACTTCACCGAGTTCAACGTTGGCCGGTGGATGCAAGGCATTCAGTTTGTCGGGGCGGTTGATGGTTACCGTCATAATATGGTTGTTTTTTTCGACTAGGCAAAATTCGGTCATTTTATTTTCCTTTTATTGGGTGTCCTATTGGAGAGTCTTTTTCTTATTACATTATGTTTGATAGAACTTTAGAACTTTAGAACTTTAAAACAGAGTACGTTGTTAGAGTAACTTTGGCCGATAAGTAGATTAGCTTCGGCCAAAGTTAAGATGCAGTCTCCGGCATGTAAACAGGCCGAAAACTAGGTCGTCATGCTCGGTTTAACTCCACATATTTGAGCCGCCACAAACGGTCATTGCTTGACCGGTGACGTAAGCGCTGGCTTTTGAGGCTAGAAATACAGCAACGCCTTTAAAGTCTTCTGCTTCACCTAAGCGTCTCAATGGAATGGCTTCGTTGGCACGTTTTGCCGCTTCTGGATTATCCCACAAGGCTTTTGCGAAATCGGTTTTTATTAGCCCAGGGCAAATCGCGTTAACACGCACACCGCTGGGACCCATTTCCAAGGCAAGGTTTCTAACCAATGCGATATCCGCAAGTTTGGAAATATTATAAGTGCCAAGTGTATCGGACGCCGAGAATGCTCCAACGCTCGAAGTGATCATGATAGAGCCTTCACCCTTGGCAAGCATGTCTGGCGCAACCATTTGGCATAACCAATGG
Organism: Oceanicoccus sp.; assembly: GCA_047623245.1. GTDB lineage: Bacteria > Pseudomonadota > Gammaproteobacteria > Pseudomonadales > Dasaniaceae > Oceanicoccus. The sequence goes on from JBLHNZ010000078.1 coordinate 3,949, forward strand.
TTTGCTTTGATATTACTGCTTAAAATCTTGTCAAAAGCACTGTCGGGAATTTCGGACATGGGGCCATAAAAAGGGTTTACACCGGCATTCGCAACAAGGATATCAATAGGGCCCAGTTTCTCGTGAGTGGTATCGACTAATTGCTGAAGCTGCTCTTTGTAGCCAATGTTACAGGCGATAGCAACGGCTGTTCCAGCGCCGTATTTTTCGTTTATTTCGGCGGCAACTGCTTCGCACTGGTCAAGCTTACGGCTTGAAATCACGACTTTTGCACCGTGTTCTGCCAAGCCTTCGGCCATCGCTTTTCCCATGCCTTTTGAAGCGCCGGTTAATAGGGCAACCTTTCCGGTTAAGTCGAATAATGTGGTAGTCATAGTATCTCCTTTGAGTAGACAGTCAGTATTTACGCTTTATTGATAAATTCGAATTATTGTTGAGCCGATTTACATCGGCCCTTTTTACAATATTTAAGGGGTGTGAATATTACTCCCTTTTTGGAGGCTTTGTCATTCTCAGTCTGCAAAACACTATTGCGAATTTGGGTATTGTCGGTCCGACAGGCAGAAGCTTTATAAAGATATGTTCATTTTATTATCGAACATAAGCTGTTACTTTATATAGCATTTTACGCATCGGTTAATCCGTCCTTATGAAAATCCCTAAATCGACAGCTGTTGCTCAGGAAAGTCTTGGTACGCAACTAAAGGACACTTTGCGATTAGCCATTCCGGTTATTTTGTCGCGTCTGGGTATCATGATGTTGCAAGTCGTCGACACGGCCATGGTTGGTAAAGTCGCCGCGTTAGAGTTGGCCTACCTGGGTATTGGCTTGCCTCCTAGCTATTGGCTGTTGATGTTAGGTATGGGGCTGTTAATGGGCGCGGGAATTTTGACCGCACAAGCCAATGGTGGAGGCCGTCAACAAGAGGTTGGTATTATATGGATGTCGGCGATTCGACACGGGGTTATTTTTAGCTTCATTTGTCTGGCTGTGAGTTATTTGGGCGGCGATCTGCTTTTGTTTACAGGACAGGAGCCCGATATCGCTGAAGGTGCTGGGCGCATTATGGTGGCTTTCGGGTGGGGTATGCCGGCTGTAATGGTTTTTGCCGCAACGGCGTCGGTGATGGAAGGCATTAAGCGACCCAATATTTCAATGGTGTTGATGTTAATTGCCAATGTTTTAAACATAGGCTTTAACTGGGTGTTGGTTTACGGCAATTTTGGTTTTGATCCTATGGGTGCAGAAGGTGCGATGTTCGGGTCGTCACTCGCGCGCTGGATTGCCTCGATCCTTTTCGTCATCATTTTATTAAGAATGAAAGATCGCCATGTCTATGGTCTGGCAAATGTGCGAGCTATTCCAAAGCAGGCGCTACTCGCGATGGGAAAAAAAATTCGGCGCATTGGTATTCCACTCTCTATCTCCAGTGCGCTGGAAATGATGGCGTTTATGGTGGAAGCTGCAATGGCGGGTTATATGGGCAAAACAGCGCTGGCGGCATTTCAAATTGTCGTAAACATTGCCGGTTTTTTCATGATGGCGGGCATGGGTATTGCATCGGCGACCAGCGTGCGCGTGGGCAATGCGGTAGGGCGAGGCGACGTTAAGGCTCAATGGACCGCTGGAGCTATTGGTGTTGCGTGTGTCTTCATCTTGTGTGGCGCTATTGCGATCGGTGTTTTGCTTAATATTGACATTATTGTGGCTGTATTTACTACCAACAGAGACGTCACCGAAATCGCGTTCGCTACCTTAGTGATATTCGGTAGTTTCTTTGCATTCAATAGTATCAATATGGTGTCTATCACTGGGCAGCGCACATTAGGCATTGTTTGGTTGCCGCTAATTGTCGGATTGACAACGACTTGGGTCGTCGGATTTCCGCTGGCTTATTATCTCGGATTTGTGAAGGATATGAGTGTCGCAGGTTTGTGGCTGGGGTTTTCCGTAGCGGCACAGTTGTCTATGCTGTTTAATTTGTGGCGGTTTCATGTTGTTGCAAAAAGATTTGTTAAGGCCTATTAGACTCACTTTTTTGGGGTTGCTAACCCGACGAAAATCACAAATAATCTATCAGAATAAAACGATCGTTATGATCGGGGCTCTTTGTATCGGCGCATCGCAGGTTAATATTACAGGCGTTCACGCGGTGACAAGAAAGAAATTCTGGAACGTTGATACTAAAATCGGAGAGGATGGTAAATTAGCGACACAGGGGCTTTATTCTCGCGCCTTTACTTATTGGGAAAGGATAGTTCTTTGAAGGGCAGCTGTGACTAAAAGGTCGTGCTCATAGTGTGCATAGCATGCAGTGTGTTCCATGGCGTTTTCGACGACGGTGAAAATATTTCTAACGTTAGTTGCTAGTTCTAATAATAATGTAAATACAGGAGTATATTTTGACTTTACCTAAACGTGTATTAATTAGTAACCGTGGTGAAATCGCCATTCGAATTGCAAAATCTGCCGCCGCTTTAGGCATGAGCTCCGTCGGCATACACGCCGCAGTCGATAGCTTGTCACTTCACACTCGAGTTACCACAGAAAATTTTGAAATAGGCAGCGGTGACGACTCTGTCGACGCTTATCTGGACGCTGAGTCGATTATAAAAATTGCGAAGGCGAGTGGCTGTGATTTTATCCATCCCGGCTATGGTTTTTTATCTGAAAACGCCGCGTTTGCTCAACAGTGTGCGTTTGCAGATATTCGGTTTATCGGCCCGTCGCCGGAAGCTTTAGCGTTGTTTGGAGATAAAGTGCGAGCTCGAAATTTGGCTCAATCTCTCGGTATACCCATTATTCTAGGAAGTGATGAACCTCTCGCTTCTGCCGCTGCCGCTGAAATTATTGCTCGCGATATAGGCTACCCCGTTATGTTAAAGGCCACTGCCGGTGGCGGTGGGCGTGGCATGAGAGTTGTCGATAGTGAAGAAGAAATGGCCGTCGCATTTGAGCGCTGCGTGAGTGAAAGTCAGTCGGCATTCGGCAACGGTGGCGTGTTCATAGAAAAACTGTTGTTAAATCCACGCCATATCGAAATTCAAATCCTTGCAGATTCACAGGGTAATGTTGTTCATCTGCACGATCGTGATTGTTCCGTACAGCTACGGAACCAGAAGGTGGTGGAAGTTGCCCCCGCGCAACAATTGAATCCTAATTTACGAGACAAGATACAGGGCGATGCAATAAAGTTGGTAAAAGCGGCCTCTTACGTGAATGCCGGAACTGTGGAGTTTTTATATTGTCCGGAAACCAATGAATACTATTTTATCGAGTGCAACCCGCGCATACAAGTAGAGCACACCATCACCGAGCAAATAACCGGAATCGATATTGTCGAGGCTCAGTTTCGAATAGCCGCAGGTGCCTCATTGGCATCTTTAGGATTACCCGACCAACAAGCCGTTGGTTTGCCTCGAGGCATAGCCGTACAGCTGCGGGTAGTTGCACAAAGTACTGGCACCATTGCGGCATACAAAGAACCTTCCGGCGCTGGAGTGCGTGTCGATGGCTGTGGATATATGGGATATACGCCCCCACCGCAGTTTGATCCCCTACTTGCAAAACTGATTTGTACCAGTAGTTCGTTGTCGTCTTTCGAATCTGCGGTCGATCGAACCTTACATGCACTTAAGGAATTTCAGATTAGTGGTTTGCAAACCAATTTGTCTCAACTGCATAATATTCTTCGTCACTCGCAATTCAGACAGGGTGATGCAAGAACGTCTCTGCTGGCAAATAACCCCGAACTGTCCACCATCGCATACGAACATGTAGCAGGCGACCCGATCGCACTGTTAGATCAACAGGCGGCGAGTATAAGTGCTGGTTCAACTCTAACTAAAGACCCGCTGGCAAAATCCTCGGCTGCAGTCAAATCGTCATTACCTTCTTTGGAAATAACAGAAGATCAGCAAGCGGTTGTGTGTCCTATGGACAGTTCTATTCTTGAAATTAACGTTTCAAGAGGAGATCAGGTGAATAGTGGCGACATCTTAATGGTTGTCACGGCTATGAAAATGGAAACGATGATCACGGCTCCCTGCTCGGGAATTGTTAGTGGGCTTCAGACTTTGGCTATAGGTGATGTGCTCGCCTCTGGACAAACAGTGATGGTGTTAACGCCATCGACAGTACTTACCAGCGGGTCTTCCGCCGTTGTAAATCCGGGCCAAACCTGGGGCAATATGCTGGATGAAGTCGATACTTTAAAAAAGCTAGCGATCAGTCGATTGGGGCCCGACTCCGATGATCCTGGAGTTGTTCGGCAGCTAAAACGGGGGAAACTGACTTGTCGAGATCGAGTCTTTTTGTTACTGGATGCAGGCTCTTTTCGAGAAGTGGGAAGCGTAGCAGGTTTTGCCTCTTATGACGAAATGGGAGAAATATCGGCCTTCACTCCAGCAAATAGCATAGGCGGTTGGGGCAATATCGACGAGCGCACGGTTATCGTTTGCGCCGATGATTTTACCTCTCGCGGTGGGCACGCAGATGGCGCGATTGCAGCAAAGAGTAGTTATTTAGATCGGCTCTCCATTGAAATGAAAATGCCATCGATAAGAATGCTCGATGGCTCATCTGGCGGCGGCAGCGTAGCGGCAATGGTACCAGAGCAGAAAAAAGAGGGTGAGAGCAGTGCCAAGGAAAGCCAGGGTGCCATTAAGGCAGGTCGACCTCGAGTAGCGGGCGGCGGCGGGTCTTTTTTGCCCGGTCATTTAGGCAGTTCAATATACACCGAACAACTGGCGACGGTGCCTGTCGTAAATTTACTCCTTGGTAGCGTTGTGGGAATCGGCGCAGCGAAAGCAGTTCTCGGTCACTTCTCTGTAATGGTTCGCGACGTTGCTCAGTTGTTTGTTGCCGGACCGCCCGTTGTTTCTCACGCTATGGGTTACGATATTACTAAGGAAGAATTGGGCGGATGGCACATCCACTGTACCAATGGTTCGGTCGATAATCTCGCCGAATCTGAAGAGGAGGCGGTAGCGATGACGCAACAGTTTTTGTCCTATTTGCCGTCGAGTGTATTTGAAGTGCCACCGTCGTTGCCAGCCGATCCAAACGACCCGATTGACCGTCGGGAAGAAGAGCTCTATTCGCTGATTTCCAGGAAACGTGTGACAACCTTCGATGTGCGCAAAGCCATCAAATTAATGGCCGATAAGGATTCTTTCTTCGAGATCGGGTCTTTGTGGGGAACCGACCAAGTGACCGGTTTTGTCAGATTTAACGGTCGTCCACTCGGCGTTATTGCGTCGGACAGCCGCCACGTAAATGGGGGGGCTTTAACGGCTGATGGCTGCGATAAGCTAAAGCGCCATCTAGATGTGTGCGATTTGTTTCATATTCCCATTCTGAATTTGATCGACAATCCGGGATTTGCTGTTGGGCTCGAACATGAGATGGCAGGAACCATTCGTAAAGGTGGCGAATGGATGGTTGCCTTTGCCCAGGTTAGCGTTCCTATTTTTACGGTATTGATGAGAAGGAGTTTTGGCGTTGCCGGTAATAATTATGCAACACCCAAGGCAACGGCATCCATGCGCGTGGCTTGGCCCGCGGCCGATACAGGAGGCATTCCTCCCGAAGGTGGTATCGAGGCGGCCTACAAACGCCAACTTGCGGAAGCGGAAGACCCCGAAGCCTTGCGCGCTGAGCTTTACGAGCGAATTGAGAGCGCAAGAGGTCCAGTAGGCCCCCTAAATAAATTTCAAATCGAGGAAATGATTGACCCTCGTGACACTAGAAAACTCGTATGTGAATGGGCAGAAATGGCGTATAAAGTCATTTCGCAAGCAGCTCGGTTAGTGCCCAGACCTTTACAGTTCAGACCCTAGTAGCGATTTTCAGGCGAAGTGTTTGGTCGCGAAGTAGAAAAGTCTAGCGACCAAGTCAGGTGTTGAGAAAAAGGGCTGCCTAAATAGCGCTGATAGTTCACGCTCGGCAGCCACTTATCAAGACTAAGATTCTTCCTTCTCTGCCGCAATTTCTGCCATGCGTTTCTTGCGCCAGCTCCAACCTTCTCTGGCATTGCTCATATCTAGCAATTGATCTTTTTTGGCCAGTAAATCTTCATAGCTAACGTCGGCGCCAAACTGGATCTCCTCGTTATTAAATATCGCAGCTGTAGAAAATCGACCGTTTCCAGCCTGTATGACTTTTCCTGTTGGGCCGTCTTCTGCACACATTAACAACACAGCGGGTGTGACCAATTTTGGGTGACTCATTGGATCCGGATTGTCGAGATCGAGATTTCTGCCTGGAATGGTATTGATCAACCGTGTAGCCGCAGCGGGAGCCAACACATTGACGTTAATATTTCTTTGTCTGCCTTCGATGGCCAATACATTCATTAAACCGAGCATGCCCATCTTTGCCGCACCGTAATTTGATTGTCCGAAGTTTCCGTATATACCGGAAGTGGAGCTGGTAAAGACAATACGGCCATAGTTTTTTTCGACCATAATCGGCCACGCGGCATGTGTTACGTAAGCTGAACCATTCAGATGGACATCCATAACGATGTCCCAATCCTCAAGTTGCAATTTTTTGAATGTTTTGTCGCGGAGAATACCTGCATTATTGACTAATATATCGACCGTGCCGAATTCAGCAACGGCATCGTCAACCACTGACTTTGCTCCCGCCTTGTCGGACACTGATGCTTTGTTCGCAATCGCAATGCCCCCTTTCTCTCTAATTTCTGCAACAACCTGGTCTGCCATATCGCTGGCCCCTGTGCCGTCGCCGCTGCCGCCCAAATCGTTGACGACAACTTTCGCTCCCCGAGCGGCAAACTCCAACGCATGGGATTTACCTAAGCCGCCGCCGGCGCCAGTGACTATTACGACCTTATTCTTAAATTCACTCATCATGACTCCTGATATTTATTGTGTTTTATTATCCGAAACAGATTGTGGTGATCCTCTCCTACTAGTATTGACTAAATATGAAAATCAGAGCAAGCGGTTTGTGGTTTTCAGCTGTGCTATAAGATTACAAATTGTTAAAGTTTGCTTCCCTCTTTTCCTTAAACGCAGCGATGGCTTCCACATTGGCAGCGCCACCAACGAGGTTTGCAAACGTGGGTATTTCTCGGGCACGCGCCGCTCTAACATTGCCTAAGCGTGCATCGATTAACAATTGTTTTGTTGCGACTAGCGACACGACCGGTTGCCTGGCAATTTCTTGTGCTAGCTTCACCGCTTCGTCGAGTAAATCGACGTCGGCGAATTTCTTATACGCCAACCCAATTTCTAAGGCTTTGTCGGCGTCAAACCAGGAAGCGGTGAATAGCATGTGTGCCGTTTCCTGCATGCCTATTGTCTTGGGTAATAGATAGGTGCTTCCGGCTTCCGCGGTTACGCCTAAGCTAACAAAAGGTGTCTTAAAGCTTGCACTAGCGGCTACGAGAACGAGATCACAATGGGGCAGGAGAGTAACGCCGATGCCGACAGCTAAGCCATTGACAGCGGCGATAAGTGGTTTATTAAAACGTTCCACTGTCTCGATGAACGGTTCAAAACCATGGCGCTTCCCATCCGTGTAGATCGGAGGCGACGCGAGCTCTGCTAAGTCCGTGCCCGCAGTGAAAGCACGACCTTGCCCGGTTATGATTACACAGGCAATATCATTGCAAACCGACGCTTCTTGCAGTGCAGTGGTTAATTCATCTAGCAGTGCGCTATTCGTCGCGTTGAGAGATTGTGGCCGGTTAAGGGTTAACATTCTTACACCCTTACTGTCTTCAATAAGAATTAAATTCGACTCGGTCATGAGTTTTCCATTGTCCTGTTGAATGCTGATATAGATGGTGCTGGCAGCAACTAATGAGAAGATACTTGTGAATCAGGACAATGACATTAACACGAGAATTTTAGAAAATCCTTAACATT
>JBLHNZ010000079.1:0-11764 GCA_047623245.1 Oceanicoccus sp.
ACGTATGGCGTAAGCGACGATGCAGATTTTTCTATTAAACATGTGGTTAAACAGCGATTTAGTACTTCGTTCATCGTAAGTCGCCCTTATGGGTTATGTGATTTAGACATTACCATCAATATGCCTGGCGATCACAATGTCCTGAACGCAACGGCTGCGGTTGCGGTTGCTACTGACGAGGGTATTGATGACAAAGCTATACAGATTGGTCTCAAAAATTTCCAAGGAGTTGGACGAAGGTTTCAATTGTATGGCGAGTTTGAAATCGATGTAACCACTGGTAGTAGTATCGCCCTAGTCGACGACTACGGACATCACCCAACAGAAGTTCAGGCTACTATATCTGCAGCGAGACAAGCATGGCCCGATCGTCGCTTGCTTATGATATATCAGCCTCATCGCTACACTCGAACAAAGGACCTGTACGAAGACTTTGTAAAAGTGCTATCGACAGTAGATGGCCTGATGTTGCTGGAAGTCTATTCGGCTGGAGAGGAACCCATTGCCGGAGCCGACAGCAGGGCTTTGTGTGGAAGTATTCGAAGTAGAGGGAAGCTTGAGCCTGTTTTCGTAGACAGTATCGATAATGTATCTGATGTTCTGGCCGGTATGGTTCGGCCTGGCGATGTGGTGCTAACCCAAGGAGCAGGTAACGTGGGTTCGATTGCTATAAAACTGGCGTCGGAAATGAAATCTTTGGAAAATCTTACAAGTTGAATTATTAAGTAATGTGAAATGAAATTATTTGAAAAGAAAAATAATTCGAGTGGTGCAAGCAACCGTCTATCAAGGCCTTCTCGAATTATCCAGTTTCGAAAGGTTGTCCCTTTTATGTGGATGCTTTTTATTGCGGTTTTAATCGCGGGGGGAGTTGAGGCTACCAAAATGTTGCTTGTACAACCGGTGGCACGTGTTGTTGTAAATGGCGATTTTCGCCATGTAATTAAAGAATCGATAACGGATGAAGTTATGCCGTTTTTGTCCGAAGGTTTTATCCAATTGAACTTGATTGGAATACAGGAAACGCTGCTCCGGCGTCCGTGGGTTTACGAAGTTACTGTGGCGCGGCAGTGGCCAAACGAAGTGGTTATAAATGTAGTGGAGCAGACACCGATTGCTCGATGGGGTAAAAGTGGTTTTTTAAATCATCGGGGAGAACTTTTTTTACCTGTTGATTCATTGGGATTGCGTTTTCCAAAGGATTTACCTCTACTTGATGGTCCAGATGCCAGTGCCAATGAGTTAATCGCGTACTACCGGGAATGGCACAATATGTTGCGAGAAAAGAATCTAAATGTTTATCAGCTGAGTCTGGACCAAGGTTTAGGTTGGACGGCAGTGATTGGTTCCAGTGTGCTAAATAATAGGGTTTCAATTGTTCTGGGAAGGGACGATGTTATGGGCAAGATGCGGAGATTCATCGCCGCTTACGATCTCGTTCTCATCGATAAATTTATACAAGTGGATCGAATTGATATGCGCTATAACAGTGGGTTGGCAGTTCGATGGATCGATGCTTCCAAAATGTTGAAAAACAATAACGGCGAAGTGAGTAGAGTTATAGGTATGAATTATATCGAACGGGTGGAAAGCACGAATTTCAGGAGTGTTTGCTAATGGGCAGCACAATCGACAATAAAATGATTGTTGGTCTAGATATTGGAACGTCTAAGGTCGTTGCAATAGTTGGTGCTATAAATGATGAGGATAAGCTGGAAATAGTTGGAATTGGCTCGCATCCATCTCGTGGCTTAAAAAAGGGCGTGGTGGTAAATATTGAGTCTACGGTTCAGTCGATTCAACGTGCTATCGAAGAAGCCGAATTGATGGCTGGGTGTCAAATTCATTCGGTTTATGCCGGTATAGCAGGAAGCCATATTCGGAGCTTGAATTCACATGGTATCGTTGCGATTCGCGACCGAGAAGTGTTTTCGTTAGATTTGGAACGGGTCATTGATGCTGCTCAGGCTGTTGCGATTCCCGCTGATCAGAAAGTTCTCCACATACTTCCTCAAGAATATGTGATAGATGCCCAAGAAGGAATTAAAGAGCCGCTCGGTATGTCCGGTGTTCGTCTTGAGGCTAAGGTTCATCTTGTGACCTGTGCTGTAAATGCTGCCCAAAATATCGAAAAATGCATTCGTCGCTGTGGCTTAGAAGTCGAAGACATTATTTTGGAGCAGTTGGCGTCGAGTTACGCAGTTTTAACAGATGACGAGCGTGAACTAGGGGTTTGTCTCGTGGATATCGGCGGTGGGACCACTGATATTGCTATTTTTACCGAAGGTGCAATTCGGCATACCGGTGTCATTCCAATTGCTGGCGATCAGGTAACAAACGATATTGCTATGGCATTGAGGACTCCAACGCAAAACGCTGAGGAAATTAAAATCAAATATGCCTGCGCATTAACTCAGCTGGCGGGCGTGGATGAAACAATAAAAGTTCCCAGTGTTGGCGAACGTCCGCCGCGCGATTTATCTCGGCAGGCTCTTGCAGAGGTTGTAGAGCCACGTTACGACGAACTCTTTACATTGGTTCACGCCGAATTGCGGCGAAGTGGTTATGAGGACTTAATTGCGGCGGGAATCGTACTCACCGGCGGAACATCAAAGATGGAGGGTGTCGTAGAGCTTGCTGAAGAGATTTTCCACACCCCCGTGCGTATAGGCACCCCGCAAAATATTAGTGGTCTGACAGATATAGTAAAAAATCCTATTTATTCTACCGGAGTTGGTCTTTTGCTCTATGGGCTAAAGCAGCATAGCGGTGGAGACGTTCGTGGAGGCCGGGCAACAGAGTCACCGGGAATGTATAAAAGAATAAAAAATTGGCTTCAAAGTAACTTTTAATAAATAACGAGTATTGCACAACTATCGGTGTCGTTTACGACAACGGTAAATTTTAAAAAAGGGAGAAACTTATGTTTGAGTTAGTTGATACGGTACCACAAAATGCAGTAATCAAAGTAATAGGCGTTGGCGGCGGCGGTGGAAATGCCGTTAAACATATGATTAGCAATCAAGTGAGTGGCGTGGATTTTATTTGCGCCAATACAGATGCACAAGCACTAATGAATATCGATACATCGACTGTCCTCCAGCTTGGAGGCGCAATTACTAAGGGCTTGGGCGCCGGTGCTAATCCCGATGTCGGTCGCCAAGCAGCAATCGATGATCGTGAGCGGATTGCTGAGGCTTTACACGGTACGGACATGGTGTTTATTACAGCTGGAATGGGTGGTGGAACGGGTACCGGTGCGGCGCCTGTTGTTGCTGAAATTGCGAGGGATTTGGGAATTCTTACTGTTGCGGTTGTTACCAGACCTTTTTCCTTCGAAGGTAAAAAACGCATGAAAATTGCGGAAGAGGGGATGAAAGAGCTGCAACAACATGTTGATTCACTCATTACAATACCCAATGAAAAACTGCTACAGGTGTTGGGGAAGAGCGCTAGTCTTCTGGACGCATTTAAGACGGCTAACGACGTTTTGCTCGGGGCGGTACAAGGTATTGCAGATCTAATTATTCGACCCGGTATTATTAATGTCGATTTTGCTGATGTTCGCACTGTGATGTCTGAAATGGGTATGGCTATGATGGGTACCGGGCACGCTACGGGAGAGAATCGGGCTTGCGAAGCGGCTGAAATGGCTATTCGAAGTCCCCTGCTTGACGATATCGATCTACAGGGTGCTCGCGGCATATTGGTTAATATTACAGCCGGTATGGATCTGTCGTTAGGTGAGTTTTCCGAAGTGGGTGATATTGTTGAAGAGTTTGCGTCAGACAATGCGACTGTTGTTGTAGGTACTGTCATCGATCCGGATATGGGTGACGAATTACGTGTTACTGTGGTCGCGACAGGATTAGGTGGTGAATTAGCAGAGGCACCTCTAAAAGTTGTCGAAAGCAAACCCCTAGATGCGATAAACCCGGATTACAGGTCCTTAGATCGTCCAACCGTTATGAGAAAAAATCCTCAGCAAAGTTCAGCGCAACGGTCGGCGCAACCATCTCCTGTTGCAGATAAGGATATGGAATACTTGGATATCCCAGCATTTTTGCGTCGACAGGCTGATTAAGCGACGAAAACAGGTATTTTTCTAGTTGTAGACTAGACTAGAGCTGAACGGAAATGAAATGGCGAAAGTTGGCGTAGAATGATTTTTCTGGTAGTATTCGCGCCTCAATTTTAGGTTATTTCGTTATTGTGCCTTAACATGCCTTTTATTCATGGCAGCCAGAAGAAATGTGATGATTAAACAACGTACATTAAGAAATGCAATTCGTGCAACCGGTGTTGGACTACACACTGGCGACAAGGTTTATTTAACCCTTTTACCTGCGCCAGTAGACACCGGGATTGTATTCAGGCGGACTGATTTGGATCCGGTGGTAGAAATTGCTGCAAGAGCTGAAAATGTTGGTGATACCACCTTATCGTCTACCTTAATGAAAGGTGATGTACGTGTTTCGACAGTCGAGCATTTGTTATCTGCCATGGCGGGCTTAGGTATTGATAATGCCTATGTCGAATTGACCGCGCCTGAAGTTCCGATAATGGACGGTAGTGCAGGTCCTTTCGTATTCTTGATCCAGTCTGCTGGTATTGAGGAGCAGGAAAAAGCAAAACAATTTATAAGAATTAAACGCCCGGTGTCTGTGAAGAGTGGCGATAAAGAGGCCACATTTCTGCCGTTTGACGGATTTAAAGTTTCTTTTACTATCGACTTTGATCATCCGGTTTTTCGTGACCGGCCCGCTACTGCAGAGCTAGATTTCTCAAGCACTTCCTTTGTTAAGGAGGTTAGTCGTGCAAGGACATTTGGCTTTCAGCACGAATTAGAACATCTTCTTTCTGAAGGTTTAGCAAAAGGCGCAAATCAGGCAAACGTTATCGCCGTTGATGAATATAGAATTCTAAATGAAGATGGGCTGCGATACGAAGACGAGTTTGTAAAACACAAGGTATTGGACGCCGTTGGCGATCTTTATTTACTCGGTAATAGCCTAATCGGTGAGTTTAGAGCTCACAAATCAGGGCATGCATTGAATAATGCGTCTCTTCGAGCTTTAATCGCAGACACCGAGGCTTGGGAAGTGGTTACGTTTGAAGACGAAGCAAAGGCCCCAATTTCATATATACCGGCAATTGCGATCGCATAATCTTCTGATTTGATCACGTTTTGAGTTTAATCATCTATTTTCAGTGCCTTGGGTGTTGGTAATTCATAGAAGAATATGCCATATTTACGCCAATTAAGTGAGTGTTGTCGAGATGTTCCGGCAGCTTCTAGTTTTTATTGATACGCCAATCTATGAAAGTCATTTTTGTCAAAGGTAAGCACGGGCAATCCAATTCTCTGTTTTTCGGTCAATGGGCTCGTACATTGTTGTCTCTCTGCCTTTTGGGTGTACCTCTTGGTATTGGTGTTTATCTTGGATATGCTCTTAATGAGAAAGAGGGCGTCGTACTCGATCACCAAACAGTGGTAGCTCTTCAAAATGAAGTTTTAAAAGAACAGCTGGAAATCTCCGATACAAAAAAACAAGCCGAGCAACAACTCCATGCCTTGACGCTGAAAATGGCTTCATTGCAGGCTAGGGTAGTAAGGCTTGATGCACTCGGTGAACGAATTACCGCGATGGCAAAGTTGGACAAAGGTGAGTTTGACTTTAACCAGCAACCGGGCCTAGGCGGGCCAGAATCTGACGAAGCTGAATCTGGTGTTGCTTACAAAAATCCTGACTTTATCGACGCGATTGATTATTTGGTTGATCGTGTCGATAACCGCGAGCAACAGCTTGAAATTCTTGAAACCTTACTTGCTAATCGTAAAATTCAGGACGATATTTTTCTTGCGGGTCGCCCTATAAATTCGGGTTGGATGTCGTCCTATTTTGGTCATCGTGCGGACCCGTTTACCGGTCGTATTGCGATGCATAAGGGCATTGATTTCGCTGGCAAGGAAGGCACATCCATAGTTGCTGTTGCGTCTGGTGTAGTCACCTGGGCTGGAGATCGACATGGCTATGGTGAAATGGTAGAAATTAATCACGGTAGTGGTTATATGACACGCTATGCCCATAATAAAGAAAATAAAGTCGATGTGGGCGAAATTGTTAAAAAAGGCCAGACGGTCGCTTTAATGGGTAGTAGTGGGCGATCGACAGGTCCCCATGTCCATTTTGAAGTCTACAAGCACGGTCGCGCTGTCGATCCTGCAGCTTATATTCATCGCGCGAGTCGATGAACCTCTCCTGATTCTACCTTCAATTGATCTTATGAATCTTCTTGGACGAGCTTTTATGTTCGTCAATAGCACCTTAACGACTCTTCAGGAATATTATGTTAGGAAATATTTTCAAAAAAGTTTTCGGCACCAAGAACGACCGTGAGCTGAAACGTCTAAGTAAAATTGTTCAAAAAATCAATACTTTCCAAGAATCGGTCGGGGTATTGAACGACGTCGAGTTAAAGGCAAAGACTAAAGAGTTCAAAGAGCGAATCGAAAAAGGCGAGAGTCTCGATGATTTGTTACCCGAGGCGTTTTCGGTTGTCCGCGAAGCCAGTACACGGTCTTTGGGGCTTCGCCATTTTGATGTTCAGTTACTCGGTGGTGTGGCTTTGCATGAAGGACGCATTGCAGAAATGCGTACGGGTGAGGGAAAGACTCTGGTTGCTACATTGCCAGTCTATCTGAATGCTTTGTCGGGTAAAGGATCCTATGTCGTTACGGTTAATGATTATCTAGCCGAACGCGATGCTAATTGGATGCGACCAATTTATGAATTTTTGGATTTGACTGTTGGTATAGTTCACTCCGGTCAGGATTCTGAGACAAAACGGGCAGCTTATGCGTGCGATATTACCTATGGTACAAACAACGAATTCGGATTTGATTATCTTCGCGACAATATGTCTTTCTCGCTGGAAGATCGGTTTCAGAGAGGTTTAAATTACGCGATTGTCGACGAGGTTGACTCAATTCTGATTGACGAAGCTCGTACCCCTTTAATAATATCAGGTGCAGCAGAAGACAGCTCAGAACTATACAAACGTATCGATACCTTTATCCCTAAGCTAGAAAGGCAGTACGAAGATAGTGATGAGGAGGCCCATTTCACAATTGATGAAAAAGCACGGCAAGTAGAAATTACTGAAAAGGGTCATCTGTATGTAGAAGAGTTACTGACTGAGGCTGGTTTGTTGTCGGAGGGCGACAATCTATACTCTGCAACAAATCTACCACTGTTACAGCACGTGTATTCTGGCGTACGTGCACATCAGTTATTTCATAATGATGTCGAATATATCGTTCAAGACAATCAAGTTGTTTTGATCGATGAGCACACCGGTCGAACTATGGCCGGCCGACGTCTTTCCGAAGGCTTACATCAGGCCATAGAAGCCAAAGAGGGCGTTGCTATTCAGGCAGAAAGTCAAACGTTGGCATCTACAACCTTCCAAAATTACTTTAGGTTGTATAATAAACTGGCTGGAATGACGGGAACTGCAGATACGGAAGCTTTTGAATTTCACCAAATATACGGCTTGGATGTGGTAGTTATTCCAACTAACGTGCCTGCGCAGCGTAAAGATCTTAATGATCTGGTTTATTTGTCTAAAGAAGAAAAATACGATGCTATTGTCAATGACGTTGTCGATATAACAAAGAAAGGCGCGCCAGTGCTTGTCGGTACAGCATCGATTGAAACCTCGGAAGAGCTTTCTGCTCGTTTTAAGAAAGCCAAGATTGATCACAAAGTTTTGAACGCAAAATTTCATCAACAAGAGGCCGAAATTATTGCTCAGGCTGGCCAGGCGGGAATTGTTACGATTGCCACCAATATGGCTGGACGTGGTACAGATATTAAGTTGGGGGGCAATATCGAATCCGAAATTGCTGCGCTTAACGATCCAACGCAGGCTGAAATAGAAGCCTTGACTGCTGACTGGCGGATTAGGCACGATGCCGTTTTAGCCGCGGGCGGTTTGTATATAATTGGTACAGAGCGGCATGAATCCAGGCGTATTGATAATCAGTTGAGAGGTCGTTCGGGGCGCCAGGGTGACGCGGGAATGTCCCGTTTCTATTTGTCGATGGATGATAATCTGATGCGAATTTTCGCTTCTGATCGTGTCAGAAATTTCATGCAGGCGTTGGGCATGGACAAAGGCGAAGCAATCGAGCATAAAATGGTTTCTAACGCTATTGAAAAGGCACAGAGAAAAGTTGAGGGACGTAATTTCGATATTCGTAAACAATTGTTGGAGTACGACGATGTTTCCAATGACCAAAGGCAAATTGTTTATCAGCAACGTTCTGAGTTATTGGAATCCGAAGAAATATTAGAGACGATAGAAAATATTCGCGAAGACGTGGTCGCATCGGTAATTAGCGAATATATTCCATTCCAAAGTTTGGAAGAGCAATGGGATATACCCGAGCTTGAAAAACGCTTGTTAACTGAGTTTTCCGTCGATCTACCTTTGCAAACATGGCTTGATGAGCAAGACGATTTACAGGAACAGTCGTTGCGAGAAAGGATCTCAACTTCGGTATCTGAAGCTTATAATACCAAAGCAGCCGAAGTTGGGCCCGATATGCGCAGGCTTGAAAAGCACATCATGCTGCAGGTACTTGATAACTTGTGGAAAGAACATTTGGCACTCATGGACCATTTACGTCAAGGGATAGGTTTGCGTGCTTACGCGCAAAAAAATCCGAAGCAGGAATATAAGCGAGAAGCTTTTGAGCTATTTCAGTCGATGTTGGATAACCTAAAACATGATGTGATAAGGTTTCTATGTAACGTGAAAATTCAGCGTGAAGACGAAGTGGAGCTATTGGAACAGCGGCGGCGTGAAGAAAATGCGCAGCAGCAAATGGAATTCACCCACGATGCGACATCTGCTATTGAAAGCAGTGAAGAAGAGCAGCAAGTATCTGCCGAGCCCTTTGTTAGAGCTGAGAAAAAAGTGGGTCGAAATGAAGCTTGTCCATGTGGCTCAGGAAAAAAATACAAACAATGTCATGGAAAATTGAATTAAGGAATATTGAATTAAGGAACATGTAGAATGGCGGTAGGTAATAGTGAGCTCCCGATTTTATTCCCTGTTGCAGGGTTCAAATTAGGTACTACAAGCGCCGGGATTAAACATCCCGGTCGGCATGATTTAGTTGTTATGGAAATTTGTGACGGTGGCAGTGTCGCGGGTGTTTTTACCCAAAATGCTTTTTGCGCCGCCCCTGTACAAATCGCCAAAAGTCATCTCTCCAATGTCAGTAGCCGATATTTTGTTGTCAATACAGGCAACGCCAATGCGGGAACGGGTGAGCAGGGTCTTGCCGATAGTCTAGCGACATGCACTGGACTCGGAACGCTGGCTAGTTGCGCTCGTGAAAAGATATTACCGTTTTCTACGGGAGTTATCGGCGAATTGTTGCCAGTCAAAAAAATTGTCGCGGCTTTACCTCAGGCTCTAGCTGCATTGTCTGTCGACGGATGGACTGCGGCAGCAACCGGTATTATGACGACCGATACACGCCCTAAGGCAGCCTCCCGTCAATTCGATTTCTTGGGACAGTCGGTAACGGTAACAGGTATCGCTAAGGGAGCTGGGATGATAAAGCCTAATATGGCAACCATGCTTGCTTACGTTGCGACTGATGCGTCGGTAAACTCGGAAATGCTAAATAAAATTATTGTCGACGCAGTCAACCTTTCATTTAACAGAATAACAATTGATGGCGATACATCAACTAACGATGCCTGTATGTTGGTCGCAACGGGTCAGTTAAGTAATTCTATGATTGATAGTGAGCAGCACGACTTATATCAACCCTTGCAAGATTGCATAAATAGCGTGTGTATCGATTTGGCTCAAGGTCTTGTTCGCGACGGCGAAGGCGCCAGTAAGTTCGTTAGTGTAATAGTTAACGGTGGTACCAACGAGAAAGAGTGTTTACAAGTCGCCTATGTTGTTGCCGAGTCTCCCTTGGTAAAAACGGCACTTTTTGCCAGCGATCCTAATTGGGGTCGGTTATTAATGGCGATAGGACGGGCGGGAGTTGATGGTCTCGATGTTGACATTATCAGTGTTTCTATTGGCGATGCGTTGATAGCGGAGAATGGGTGTAGAGCTGCAAGTTACACGGAGGAAAAAGGTGCGGTTGTTATGGCTGAAGAGGAAATTTCAATTACCATTGATTTATCTCGCGGCGGAGCATCTGCGACCGTTTGGACATCTGACCTTTCTCACGAATACGTTCGAATAAACGCAGAATATAGGACATAGGGCTTCTTAGCTCCTCTAAATAATGGCTTCTACTCATTCAAATACAAGAATTCATGTGGCCGTAGGCGTAATAGTCAACGAAGCTAAAAAAATTCTAATTGCACTTCGGCCGAAACAATCACATCAAGGTGGTTTGTGGGAATTCCCTGGTGGCAAGGTTGAAGATGGTGAAACTGTTGAGGTTGCACTGAGTAGAGAGCTAAACGAAGAGCTGGGGTTGATTGTGTCGTCTAGCCGACCGCTACTAACAATTCATCATGAATATACTGACAAATGTGTTGTGTTGGATGTTTGTTGGGTTGAAAAATTTGTTGGTGTTGCAAATGGAAGAGAGGGCCAGCCAATACGGTGGGTGAATGCTGAAGAACTGTCTGAATATCGGTTTCCTGCTGCGAATCACGATATTGTCATTGCGATACAGAAAGAGATACTAATAGACTAGGCCTATTAGTATTGCTCTCCCATCTCGCTGGAAAATAATTCGTCGTGCTCAGGGCTGCCTGGTAAGCTGTTTTTTTCATCTGCCCAAGCAATAAAATCCTTGTTCTTACAACTCTCGGAGCAGAAAGGTCGATTCGTATTTTTAGTGTCCCACAACATATCCGCTTTACAGGTTGGGCACTGAACTACCATTCCTGGTTTCGTTTGCCTCATGATTTGTCTCCCTCGTTTTCAGCGAGCGCCGAGTACTTTTGATGTAGTTTGTTAAGTTGGATGTGCAAGTCCGCTAGCGTGCCTATATTTTCGACAATATCCGTCGCCTTTTCGATACGCTGTTGTCGAGTTGCTTGACTGGCGATTATCCGTTTAACTTGCTCGCTATCGTTGTTATCACGTTGCGTTGTGCGTTGTAATTGTATCTCTTCGGGAACATCGATGACTAAAATTTGGTCGCAAAGATCCATTTGCCGTGATTCTATTAGTAGAGGTGATACAAATATCGCATAAAGGCTGTCGGCAGTCTGTAAGCCTTGATGAATTTCTTCTGCTATAAGAGGGTGTAGTAGCTTTTCCAGCCACTGTTTTTCTGTAGCGTCAGAGAAAATACACTTTCGCAGAGCCGCGCGATCAAGCGTGCCATCGATTTGTAGAACATCGTCACCAAAATGGGCGGAGATAGCCGCAAGTGCTGGCTTGCCTTGCTCGACTACCGTTCGCGAAGCGATATCGGCGTCGACAATAGCAATGCCGAGAGATTGAAAATAATCAGTGGCAGCGGTCTTACCGCTTCCTATACCGCCTGTTAAACCCACGACAAACATAACGACTTTCCTGTATCTATAGTTAGAAAATTTTGAACTTTGGTATTTTACCTCGATTCTGTTTTTCGCATAGTATTAATTGAAGGATTTAAGTCTTTTACAGGAATACTGACCGTTCTTCTAGCGTCAAAAGGGGATAATTGAGATGGTAAATGTATAGACAGAATCCTGTAATGTTTTATGATTCTATCAAAATG
>JBLHNZ010000080.1:0-11758 GCA_047623245.1 Oceanicoccus sp.
GATGTTGCACTGGGCTAGGTGTTGCGCGGGGCTTTGTGCGTTACTAGTGTCTCACGCCCGAAGGTTCTGATTATGACGACAATGCGGTTTGCAAGGACAGAACCGCCTCTTCGATTGCCGGACGATGACTGCTTTCAAGGGCCTTACGCTCAATCTCGAAACCGGCCTGTTCTTCTTGACTTAGAGCTTTCCAGTTTCCGAGAATGGGAATGTGAGCGGTCGCTTTAGCTAGCTGATCAAATGCTTGATAGCCGATACCATCTCTTTCGGAATCGGGCAATGCTAAGCTGTAAGCCATGATCCGAATAGCAGCCTCAGTCAGAGAAACTTGTTTTTGTTCAATCACACGCAACATAATGGCGATATTTTTCCTGGCAGTATTCGCCGCTTCTTCCCTATGTAATGTTTGATCCTTTTCTGCAATAAGCCGCCGCTTTTCGTAGCCTCGACTCTTTATAACAAGATAGGCTGCGTAAACCGCCATGCAAATGATTATTAGTACACCAATTGACATCATTATTGTTACCATCATCGTAATCACTTATTGCAAGCAAGGGAGTAATACTCCGCTGCAGGTAGTGGAAGGAGAATTTCTGTGTGCCTTTCGACGGCTAATCCCGAAAATCTATTTCTCCAGAAGTAGGTTCACAGGTATATATACGGTTCAACTGCAATGGCTGGATCTCCCAAAATTGCATATGAGTAAAAAATATACCGATACAATTTGGTACACATTGGTAAACAGTGGTACGTCTTTTATTTACTATCATCGTTAACATACTTCCATCAATCAACATCAAAAGAGATTAATACATGAAAACTCTCGTACGTGGAAGTGTCAGTAGTTTAATACTAAGTGTAGCAATATTAACATCTTCCTTATTGTCTGCCGAAGAAAGTAGAGAAACCTCGAATGATGACCACGACAGAAGTGGTGGTTATTTGAAAATTGGCTACGGCTACAAATTCGAAAAAAGCCCCTATCATGACGAAAAGAATGGCGCGTCGGTGTTTCTCAGTGGCCGTTACCAGTTTGGAAATGGCATTTATGTCGAAGCGTCGCACGGTGCAAACGAGCTCAGTGCCGGAAATAGTGTGGGGTATAACTTTTATAACACCGACCACTGGAATTTCGATATCCATGGCATACAGGCTCATGGCAGAACCGAAATGGGCTTTGGATTCAAAAACGCAAATGATGAAAATGCTGAAATCGAAGTGCTGCATATGGACCGGAAGGCCACCTATATGCTGGGATTAAGGGCCACACATACCTTTGATCAAACTATCTTTCAGTTTACGGTTGCACCCTATTCATTCAATGATGAATACGATGATGGCGTTTTTGCAACCGCATGGGCAGGACGTTCTTGGCAGATAAAAAACTGGGAAATCCACGCATCGGCGGGCATAAACTATCGCTCCGAAGAAATAATTAACTACTACTATTCAACATCCGATGAAATCGTGGCAAAAGGAGCGTCATCGTTAGGTCCATACCAAGCCGATGGAGGCTTTGACGTTACTGGCCAAATCGGAGTTAGTTACCCAGTCAGTAAAAACATACTGTTTGAAAGCTATCTAAGGTATACCGATGTATCGGATAGTATTAGCGACAGCCCAGTGATGCAAGGAATTACAAATCTGAGTGGCCGAGCTGAGAATGTGAGTGAGCTCGGCATCCTTTTCAGCTACGTATTTTAACGGAGAGCGAGGATGAAACTCTTCATTAGGTCTATATGCGATATAATATCGCCGGTGAGTGAAAAAACCGCGCTCAAGCTATTGCTTACCTGCAGTTTGTTGACGATAGCGTGTGTTCAGGTGGCCAACGCGAATGAAACCACTCTACATCTTAATCCGCCACAGTGCGTTGCCATTCACCAGGGTCAAACTTGTTATGTTGATATTGAGCTGCAATGGCGAGCACCGAGTATCGGAAAATACTGTTTGTTTTCGTCGCAGCAGAGCGAGCCCCTGCGATGCTGGATGCAAAGTGATCAAGGCCAATTTGAACGTGAAATAGTCGCACAGAGAAACGTCGTCTTTTTTCTTAGGAAAGAAAAAAATAATGACGTTTTGGCGACAAGGGAATTAGAAATGGCCTGGGTTTATAAAAAGAGCGCTAAAGCCCGTTCTTCTTGGCGAATGTTTTAGGAAAGTCGAGTATTCATGAATCAGAATCAATCAAATATTCTTATTGTCGAAGACGATAAAGAGCTCGCGCAATGGATGCAAGATTATCTCTTAGCCAAAGATTATAAAGTGTCCGTTACTCACCGCGGCGATGAAGCGGTTAGGCTGATTTACGCACACGATCCCGATGTTGTTATATTGGATGGGATGCTACCCGGGCTTGACGGCCTGGATGTCTGCAAAACCGTTCGCCCCTCATTTAAGAAAGCCATTATTATGCTCACCGCCAGAGACGAAGAAATTGACGAGGTATTAGGCTTGGAAATGGGTGCAGATGATTATTTAACCAAGCCCGTCCGAGCCAGGGCATTATTGGCAAGAATACGCAAACATCTCGATCGGCAAAACACATCACCTGCACTGGAGGAAGGTCGACTTCACGACGCCGAAATAATCCATAAACTTCAGTTCAACAACTTGATTATTGACCGTCAGGCCATGGTCGTGTCGCTGGATGATATTAAGATAAAGCTGTCCTCAAAGGAATTTGACGTCTTATGGCTGCTGGCAAAAAAGGCTGGCCGCGTCGTTTCGAGGGAGGAGCTCGTTGGTGAACTTAGAGGCTTTGATTATGATGGTTTCGATCGATCTATTGATTTAAGGGTGTCACGACTGCGGAAAAAACTCCACGATAATCCAACACATCCGTTTCGAATAAAGACCATCTGGGGCAAAGGCTACTTTTTTGCCAAAGACGCATGGTAGATAAATGCGGAAACTAACTTTTTCGCTCTTATTTGTCGCATTAATTGCGACCGTTGGACTGGGCTGGTTGTTTGATCAACTCTATGACCAATACAATGAGCCCGGGCCGCGCCAAAACACCGACAATATACATGCGATAGAACAACTCGGTCAGGCGTTAGCCAATACGTTGAGTATTTTACCCAATAGAGGTGAATTTATTCAATCGTGGCAAAAAAAGAGCCAACCACGGACCTCTGGGAAAACAAACGTTAACCGGCAATATCAATTAGAAATTGTTACCGTCAATGACATTTCATTACCAAAAGCGTTACTTGAAAACATCAAGCAAGGCACACCTTTATTGCTTGAATCAAATAGCCATCTGGCATTTCATTTTTATCTAGCGGCAAGTGACGAATTACTTATTCTCAAAGCACCCCCTTTAAGTACCCATAGTGAGAGGAAACCGCTCAATTACATTTTCACGCTATTGTTTTATTCGATCCTGCTACTACTTTTTTTCCTATGGGCATATCCGCTTGCTCGGCGTTTACTGACGTTACGGCAAGTTGCAAAATCTTTCGGCGAAGGAGAATTGAAGCAAAGAATAGACGTTAGCTCGATTTCCTATATTCGCGATATTGAAGTCGAATTCAACCACATGGCACAGCGCATTGAGGATTTGGTGGGGGATGTCAAATTACTTAGCAGTGCAGTGTCTCATGACTTAAGAACACCGCTGGCCCGAATCAGGTTTGGGATAGATACCCTACAAGAAGAAGATGACCCGATGTTGCGGCGTCGATTCGAACAAAAAATCAGTGATAATGTCGATGAAATGACGTCGCTAATAGAAACCTTACTCGAATACTCTCGCCTCGATCAGGTCATGCTAAAGTTAGGCAGCGACCCGGTCAATGTTTCAGAACTCGTTAGGAGCTGTATCGATAATCACAAAACGAATTCTGTTAACATTCAATTTCAGCAACCGAAACACGATGAGTTCGTTAATGCAGACAAGCGTTATTTAGCCATTCTGATCAACAATTTACTGCAGAATGCAGTCAACTATGGCGATGGCGAAATATTAGTTCGAGTTTTTGGACAGCGCGATCAAACCATACTTGAAATTTCCGACAATGGAGACGGTGTAGCAGATAAAGAAGTAGCAAATATCTTTTTGCCGTTTGTTCGTGGCAATGGAAGCAAGAATGTAGGTAGTGGACACGGCGTCGGCTTGGCAATTGTCAAACGCATTGTTAGCTGGCACAAAGGCAAGATTAGCGTCAGTTCGTCAGCCGAGTTATCAGGCGCGAAATTCATCGTCACGCTGCCTAAAAACCAGTCAACAAATTAGTCCATTACTGCTCGCATTCCATAAAAAGCGCTTTGGAAAAAATCAACAAGTCAGCATACATAGGTGTCTGCAGTATGCCGGGCAATACCGTTCGTCAGATGAATAATCTCTGTACTTGTACTATGAAATGTGAATTTCAAATAGTAATTAATTGCCAGCCAACTATAGTATGGCGCTATTATCAGCTATGGGAAAAATAAAGAGAACTCGCTTATCTCCAGCAGATCGACATACCCAGTTATTGGATGTAACGCAGTCTCTTATTCTTGAATATGGGCTGAACAATTTTACCATGGAGGCCCTGGCCACCGCAGCCGGGGTAAGTAATCCGCTGGTGTACAAGTATTTTGACACCCGCCTCGAGCTATTTCAGACCCTACTTTTGCGAGAATTCCAGCGGTTCAACAAACAATTAGTACTCGAAATCAACAAAGCCTCTAATTTTGACGAGGTGGTGAAAATAGTAGTTACTGTTAATTTCGACCAACAATCAAATAATGGAAACATTGTTCAGCTTTTACAAAACCATGCCGATGTTGAGGCCATCCTTAAAACCACAAGAACACGCCACAAGATGGCGAAGTTTTTGGTCAGTGAGATATCGGAGCGTTACTCCCTAACGACTAAGCAAGCAGAATCTGCAACGGTAATGGCCTCGGGCTCTTCCGTCGCGGCAGCTAAACATTACAAGCAATACGGTGGCAATCGTTAACAGTTAATTGATGAAACGGTGCAATTCATTTTGGGTGGACTCGATTCAATCAAAAAAATAGCCTCAATTTGATTTTTCATCACCCTCCAGAGACGACATACTGTCGTTTTTTGTGATTTAGTTTTTCAGTACGAGTGTTTGCAACGCCATCTATTATTGTCGCAGCGACAATAATGTTTAGACTAAATGGCCCCTAGTTACTTAATGAAAACTTGGATATCCTGTGCGGCATAAAAGTCGAACAAGCAATAAATAGTAAACAATGGATATAGCGAAGTGATTATTCGTGCAGGCGCAATAAAAACGCTAACATACCATCGCGTAGCTGGAGTGTCGGACGAGTAGTGAAACGATGATTGACCCAAAAAGATTCTAATTCAATTTCCCTAGCCCCTATTATCGGCTTATCGTTATTCAAAATGATGATTTCGCCTGCAAATAAAAAAAGGGCTGTGGCTGGATAATCGTGCTGTTACGACCCAAACAACGGCCATTCAAGGGGATATATAATTACATATAACCCAATACAACGAAGGAGACATCTGTGCCTGAGAGCAACAACCCCATTAGCACGTTTCTAAAAAGGGCATCGAAGATTGAGGCAAACGAGGTCAAAGCGACTTTAAGCGCTTTTCTGTTCGTTGTTATTTTAATGTCTGCATATTACATTCTTCGCCCCGTGCGCGACGCCATGGCGAGCGACTGGACGGATGCCGAAGTTAGCTGGCTATGGACGCTTAACTTTTTTATCAGCACGGCCGTTGTTGCCGTGTATGGCGTTGCCGTGTCACGCTTTCGTTTCCAACTGCTCGTACCTGCAATGTACGGCTTTTTTGCTCTCACTTTTGTCGTTTTTTATGTCGTCGCATCGTCTTCGGGCGATCGTACATTAATCGACAAGTCGTTTTATGTCTGGGTCAGTGTTTTTAGTCTTTTTCATATTTCCGTGTTCTGGAGCTTCATGTCCGACTTGTTCAACAAAGAACAGGCCGGCAGACTCTTCAGTATCATTGCCGCCGGTGCCAGTGTCGGTGGCCTGATAGGCCCCTCAATCCCGTCGTTTTTCTCAGAGTCACTCGGTACCGACAATTTAATGCTCATCGCCAGCGTGATGTTATTGATACCGATACCAATCATTTTCTACTTGCAAGCGCTAAAAACTACCGATTTACACAATGTAGATTTAACCCCCAGTAATAACCAAGCGGCCATTGGTGGTAACCCCTTTGCCGGTTTCAAACTATTTTTCTCGAACCCCTATTTATTAGGGATCGGCTTGTTCATTTTTCTTTATACAGGGATCAGTTCCTTTGTTTATTTCGAATTGAAGAACTTACTGGCCGATCTGAGCCGAGCAGAGCGCACCGCCGTATGGGCGCAGATGGATTTGGCGGTCAATACCTTGTCTATAGCAACCGGTTTATTTGCAACCGGTCGTATCATGAGTAAGTTCGGTATGCCGGTAACCATTGCACTTGTTCCAGTGCTGATATGTGTCGGCTTGATCGTGATCGCGATTTCACCGCTAATGGCAGTTGTGGTCGGCTTACAGATCGTTCGACGGGCTGGTAACTACGCCGTCACCCGCCCTGCTCGTGAAATGCTGTTTACTCGCGTTGACCGAGAAACCCGCTTCAAAGCCAAACCGGTCATCGATATTGTTGCCTACCGCGGCGGCGATACAATAATGGCTTGGCTATTTACTGGATTAACGCAAGGTTTAGGTTTAGGTTTAGCCGCCGTCGCAATCGTCGGTGCGGGCATCGCAGCACTGTGGGCAGTAGTGGGAATAGTTCTCGGCCGCTGGTTTGAACGAGAAGACGACGCTTCCACATAAGCTAACAAACCATGTTATCCATGATACAAAAGAAGTGACTACAGACATAAGACGTCAAAAACTATTTTCGTCAAGACGATGATTCTTAAAACAGGGTTCACCAAGACGATAATGCTTAAAACAGGGTTCATCAAGACGGTGATTCTTAAAACAAGGCTCATCAAGATACTGCACTTCCGGCAAATTAGCCGGCTTAACTTATGAAAATCAAACTCAGTTAAATTGGGATTACACTATGAAAAAATTCTCTATCGCTTCAATTTTCGCCCTTTTGGTGGGCTCTACACCTTTTGCTCTAGCGGGTGCACATCATGAATCAACCCAACACGAGGCGGGATCAACCTTCAAATACGTAGAATTAAACCAGATTGGCGATCCGGCAAAAGTACTGGAAGTGAAAGAAGGTGTATCGCGCCCCTTAAAAAAGGGCGAAGCTAGAATAAAAGTATTAGCGGCGCCCATTCATCCATCCAATGTATTACAAATTGCCGGTAAATATCTCACGCTTCCGACATTACCCTCAACTCCGGGTAGCGAAGGCGTCGGACGGGTAATGGAGACATCTCCAGAAGTGGGGAACCTGACCAAAGGACAGTTGGTATTGCTTGCAGGAATGGGAACCTGGCGCGAAGAATTAATCGCTCCTGCAGCACGCCTAATTCCTCTGCCTGACCTCGGCAAGCCTAGCATGGCGGTAATCGAACAACTATCGATGAGTACTATCAATCCGCTGTCGGCATTACTCATGCTGACTTCCTATGCCGAGCTTAAAGAAGGCGACTGGATTGTACAGAGCGCTTCAAATTCAGCGGTTGGTGGATATCTTATTCAACTGGCAAAACAACGCGGCATAAAAACGGTCAATGTTGTTCGTCGTGAAGGTTTAGCAGATGATTTGATGTCAAAAGGTGCCGATGTTGTATTAATCAATGGTCCCGATCTTGTCAAACAAATAGCCAGTGCGACTAACAACGCACCCGTTGTCCTAGCGATCGACGCTGTTGGCGGCGAAACCTTTACTCGATTGTCAGAAAGTCTTGGAGAAGGAGGAACGCTCGTGTCCTATGGTTTACTGTCGGGACAATCTCCCATTTTTAACCCGGGCATAGCCATTGGCAAAGACATTCGTATTCGCGGGTTTTGGTTAAGTAAGTGGTTTCAGACAACTCCACCAGCTGAACAACAAGCGGCCTTTGGAAAAGTTATTCCTCTAATTGCAAGTGGCGCCCTGAAAGCCAATGTGGACTCGCGTTTTAGCGTTGCTGACATCAAAAAAGCCGTCACTCGCGCTGCCGAACGCGGCAGAAATGGCAAGGTACTTATTGTGCCCACGGCCCATTAATCAACGCCTATAGCTAAATGGTCTCGGTGGTGCCACTCACTACCGAGCACTCAGTAATATACGTCTTTGACTTTTATATGCTCCACCAATCTTCAGCTGAAGCCTTCTGTAAAAAATCTCCTTAATCCACTTATCGCAACTATGTCAGTACGGGCTCTATAAATAGCTACCCCAACGATTGCAGTGTTGTGGTAAAGCAGTGACACACCGAATTTCGCAGCCGTAGAATGCATATACTAGGTACATTAGCCTCTCGACGGAAGATCGCTTTCTGGCAATGACTGTCGCCAACTAACAGCTTACTATTTGATTTACAGGCCTGCGAACGGGTTCTTACCGTTGATAATCAACTTTTAGTGGATTTGGCAAAAGCGTAAAATAGCAGCCAATTTGCCCAAATGATTTTTGTGAGGGCCCATAAAAGCTAGTTTGGCAGTATCTTGTCAAGACTCTTTTCTCGTCTCTAACATGACTTTCAGTTCGATAATTTGTGCTGACAAATCCTCAATGGTGAGCTTACCGTCGGCCTTATCTTGCGCCATTTTCTCAATTGCGTGCTCTTCTTCAAGTACACTAACGACAATCCCTATAACCATATTTAAAAATGCGAAGGCGGTGAGAAAGATAAAAGATAGGTAGTATATCCAGCTGAGAGGATAAATGGCCATTGTCTCGTACATGACATCGGTCCAGTCCTCAAAAGTCATCACCCGAAAGAGAGTCAGCAAGGAAATACTGATGTCGCCCCATAGCTCAGGATTTATCTTCGCAAAAATGGTACTGCCGATAGCCGCATAGATATAGAAGATAATAAACATTAGCAGTAATACATAACCTAACTGCGGCATAGCTTTAAGCAAAGAGTTTAATAATATCCGGAGCTCTGGAATAATAGAAATCATTCGCAGCACTCTAAAAATTCGCACCAACCGCCCAACAAAGGCCATCTCACTGTCTTCTATCGGTACCAGACTCACCGCCACAATCAGGGTATCGAATACGTTCCAGCCGTGATGAAAGAAGCGACGTTTTTCTTCTTCCGCCACAAAACGGACAAACAGTTCGAATAAGAAGATCACTGTAATCAACCAATCGAGGTAGATAATGACACCCATAAAAGGGCCAGGTATTTCGTACGTTTTTGCACCGATTAGCAGAGCAGAAAAAATGATGACCGAAACCACAAATAGCTCGAAGAGCTTACTATTGCGCATGGCCAGGGAGAAATTTTTTAGTTGTAACACATTCATAACAGCGGACATCACAATCAATAGCTAGAGGTGCATATAGACACCGTGATTTTGCGCGAATTGTGTCATAACACTATGAAGTTGCCAATCATTAGCGTTATTTTGTTAATGGTTTAACCCCCTGTTTAGAAGGGTGATCAACGAATGAAAAATGTTCTTTTTTTCATTCGCGACCAAACGTTATTAGCAACTCTAATGAATACTGGACGTGTGTATTCTCATTTGCAGTGAATGCCATTTCGCAGTCAGCCAATTTTTTTGGCGGCGACCATACTCGAAGAATAATGACCTAATCAGAAAGTAACACCCCCCGTCCATAAACCGCAACGGGATGTTCGAGTGCAGATAAGTCGGCAAGGGGGTCTTTTTCATACAATACAACATCGGCTTCAAAGCCCGGTTTTAATACCCCTGTTATATCTCCAAGTCCTATCGCGCTCGCGCAATCCGATGTCGCTGACCGCAATGCTTCGACTGGGGTAAAACTCGCAAAGTGCGCAAATACCGCAAGTGCTTTCGGCAAATCGTGATGAAATACATTGGGAATGCCCGCGTCTGTTGAGGCAATGAGTTTTACCCCCGCCTGCCGCAGTCTAGCTAGGTTTTCCATGACTCGTTTCTCAGGGCCTTTATCGTTGCCGATAAACCGCCGCCAGCCAAAGCTAATAGTAGGGGAGACTCTTGTGTCGTTGGCAACCATTTCTTGCACTGCCAATTCGTCATAATCTGCCCCCCAACCGTTTTCACCGACAAAGGAACAATGCTCAATCGTTCTCACTCCGGCCATTGCCGCATTGCGAATACCTGAAGTACCATGACAATGTGCTGCAACATGCCGGTGGTGCTGTGACGACCGTTCGACAATCTTTGTCATCGTAGCTAGGTCAAACTGGGCATCTACCGGTCTAGAGAGCGGCGTCATAGTACCGCCAGTGGCCATCACTTTAATTAAATCGACGCCCCGTTCAATTTGGCGTTCTAGAACGGACAAACATTCTTCGGTGGTTTCTGCTTCGCCTCCCCAAAAATGACAATGCCCTTGCGGAGACGTAATTGGCTGTCCCGAGCACACGAGCCGCGGCCCCACTAGCTCACCTCGCTGAATTCGGTCTCTTACAATCAACTCCTGCCATTGACCTCCCCCCAGATCTCGCGCGGTGGTTATCCCTGCTGCGGCCATTTTTTTTACGCGCAGCTCCATTTTCAACATCAGCTCTGCAGTGCTTTCGAGGCCTTGCTTCATTGCGTCTTTAATTTCAGGATCTAAGACAAGATGAATATGAGCGTCAATGAGCCCGGGAATGGCGTAAAGTCCAGCGCAGTTGATCTGTTTGGTTTTAATACCTGCCGACTGATGGCCATGGCCAATCGAAGTAATTGCATGTCCGTCGATTGTTATTGAGTCAACATCGGGCAAGTAGTCGCCAGCAAGGCCGTCCCAGATTTTAAGACCGCTGAGAATCGTTCGATTTTCGCTCAAGAATACGCACCTCAATTGTTACAATGATTAGGAATGGACTATCTTCTATTAGCTACCTTTGATTTGATCGTCTTAGACGCCAACCGCTTGATCACCCAATTCATTGATACTATCGCCTATTGAGAAACTAGCAATACGAATAGCTACGAATAGATTGATGACATTAACATTACTATACTCAAGCAGATTAGTCAGGACAAATGAATCTAGGTCGGTAGACTGGTTGATTGTCCCGCTCAAAAGTGACCCAATTCAAATTAGCTGAAATTTTGTGTCAGATACATAAATATAAGCTGCTGAAAATAAGCTTTTGTAAGATATACCTAACGATTTGTACTGAACGCCGTTAACTGTCAAAAATTGTTCCTTTCTCCATTTAGCTAAATAACACGGCAGCTCAGATTGCATTTACCCGGGGAGATATTTTCAATGCATGAAGAGCGATTATTGACGGAACAGATAAGGTTAATTTGTACCGGCACAGTCTCGGCACTCATTTCTAACACAGTGCTAACAGGAGTCACCGCTGCTTACTTTTAGGACAATAGTAGTGTTTCGTATACCGGGCTCTACAAGTATTCTTCCTAGTTTTATTACTTTTCAGGCTTTATCTTTACCGAGTTGCTGTTAGTCCTCATCCACAATTGTCAAATCCTGTCTGACTACGCCTTTACATAATCGTGACGTGGATGGTCGCTGTGTTATGGGGCTGCGCTGTATTTATTTTCGCGGATACGAATGATTTTGCCGGAACTTTTCTTATCATCATAATTGTTATATGCGTCATCGCGGGCGGTTCGTACTATTCGGTACCAGTATGGCCGACCGTTATCGGATTTATTTTACTGGGTGCTTTGCCGATAGCAGTATTCATGTTGATGAGAAACTCCTCGGCTG
>JBLHNZ010000081.1:0-11740 GCA_047623245.1 Oceanicoccus sp.
CTGACCAAAGCCTTCCTCCGGCAACAGAGTATAGGTATCCGTTTGTCCCGTTTTCATTCCCAGTATCTTTTTCTCGAAAGCTACGGGTAAGCTACCATCGCCAAATGTAAAAGTGGCGGGATCTCTTTCGAAAGTCGAATCAATGACCGCACCGTCTTCGAATTTTAGAGCGAAATGCAATGTAACTCGCGAATTGGGTTCAACGCATATGCCGGTCATAAATAACTCGTTTTTAAATTATACAACATGAATAAATTCCAAATAAAAACCATTCAACATAAAGTTGATTTTAACAGACAATCAGGAATCGTCGGTCGCCTTGCTATCGCGTTCTGGATTAATAATCATGTCCAAAATCATCAGGACAGCACCGATGCTAATCGCTGAGTCCGCTATATTAAAAGCAGGGAAATAGTGGTTATCGTAATGCACCGAAATAAAATCGATAACGTACCCGAGTAAAACCCTGTCCCATAAATTACCTATGGCGCCACCCAGAATCAACGACAAACTAGCTGCCATAATAATATCCTTAGGCTTCAATAAAAACATCCATACTAGTAGCACCAAACTGACAACCGAAGAAATTCCGACAAACAACCAACGCTGCCAACCACCCGCTTCACTCAAAAAACTAAAGGCAGCTCCTGAATTATGCATCAAGGTAAAATTAAATACAGGCAGCACTTCAACAGCACGTCCATAGACTAACTCACTACTTGCAAGCGACTTAGTCCATTGATCCAGAACTACAACAGTCACAGTCACCAGTAACCACAATACAGTACGTCTAATATTCATTAAGCAGATCCCTAAGCGAACTGACGCAGCTCACCGTCACCATCGACATTTGTGACACAGCGATTACACAACTCTTCATGTTGTTCATTACTACCCACGTCTTCAAGATGATGCCAGCAGCGAGCACATTTCGAATGCTCACTTCGACGTACGGCAATTTCCAATCCGTCTACTTCAGTAGACATCGCCTGCGTAGATTCTGACAAGGGTTTGACTTCTGCTCTGGAAGTAATCAAGGCAAACCGCAGTTCACTACCGAGCTGCTGTAACTGCTCCGCCAGTTCGTTACTGCAATATAGCGTCACTTCAGCTTCGAGCGTTGCACCGATCGCCCCTTCCGATCTTTTTGTTTCTAACACACGGTTCACCGCTGACTTGACTGCCATGATTTTCTGCCAAAAGGCCTGTCCCATCGCCTGATCATCGGGCAAAGAATGCAAGCCGTCATACCAGACACTGAGAAACACAGACTCGTCCTTTTCTCCGGGAATATGCGCCCACAATTCGTCTGCGGTGAAACTCAAAATAGGGGCTATCCAGCGAGCCATAGCCCGCATAATGTGATACATAGTCGTTTGCGCGGAGCGCCGAGAAAGACTATTTTCCCGAGTGGTATATTGACGATCTTTTATCACATCAAGATAAAAACCACCGAGCTCGACGACACAAAAATTATGAATTTTTTGATAGATCAAATGAAATTGATAGGTTTCATAAGCTTCGATTATTTCTTTTTGCAGACGAGCCGTAACGTCAAGTGCCCAGCGGTCAAGAGCCAATAACTCATCGACGGGAACCAAGTGCTCGGCAGGATCAAAGCCGCTTAGATTCGACAGTAAAAAGCGCGCTGTATTTCGAATACGACGATAGGAATCTGCCGTACGTTTAAATATCTCATCGCTAACAGTCATATCGTTTCGAAAATCGATTGAAGCAACCCACAACCGCAAAACATCTGCCCCCAAAGAATTAATGACCTGATTGGGCGGAATAACGTTACCTATCGACTTGGACATTTTTTGCCCTTCCGTATCGACAGTAAAACCGTGAGTCAGTGTGGCTCGATAAGGAGCAAAGCCGTTTATTGCCAAAGAGGTTAACAGTGATGTCTGAAACCAACCGCGATGCTGATCCGATCCTTCCATATATAAGTCAGCAGGTACAGATAGACCTTCACGACGAGCTAGAACACTTTCATGGGTAACGCCAGAGTCAAACCAAACATCGAGAGTGTCTGTGACTTTCTCATATTCGTCGGCTTCCTCACCTAACAGTTCTTTGATATCGAGACCGAACCACGCGTCGACACCGGTTTCTTCTACTCGAAGAGCCACTTCTTCAATCAGGCGTTGAGTGTCTGGATGTAACTGTGCTGTGTCCTTTCTGATGAACAAAGCAATGGGCACACCCCAGGTTCGCTGACGCGAAATACACCAGTCTGGGCGATCCGTAAGCATCGATTCTATACGAGCCTTACCCCAACTTGGCATCCACTCAATATTATTAACCTCTGCTAAAGCGTTACTCAGAAAATCATTCTGGGTCATACTGATAAACCACTGCGGCGTGGCCCTAAATATAATAGGTGACTTATGCCGCCAGCAGTGCGGATAACTGTGTGTATAAGGCTCGTAATGTAATAAAGCCCCACACTCTTTTAGAGTATCCACAACAGTTTGGTTGGCTTTGAACACGTGCTGGCCCGCGAAAAGCTCCGTGTCAGGTAAATAGACACCATTAGCACCCACCGGATTCAAAACATCCAGACCGTATTGTTGGCCCACATTAAAATCGTCGACACCGTGACCGGGTGCCGTATGTACAGCACCGGTTCCAGCCTCGGTTGTCACATGATCACCCATAATGAGCGGTACCTGGCGATCATAAAAAGGATGGTGCAACAGTTGTTTGTCGAGTACGGCGCCTTTGCAGCGACCTGCAATTGCATATGTATCAATACCGGCCCGCGCCATAACACTTTCATGCAACGCATCGGCAACGAGAATATTGTGTTTTAGGTCATTTTGTAAAAAAGAAACAAGGACATAATCTAACTCCGGATGAAGGCTCACCGCCAGATTTGCCGGTATCGTCCAGGGTGTTGTGGTCCAGATTGCGACTGACACATCGCCTTCAAGACTTTTCACACCGCAAGCCTCCAGTAAAATAGCTGCATCGACAACCTTAAACATGACGTCAATTGAGGGCGAGACTTTATCTTTGTATTCCACTTCAGCCTCGGCCAACGCCGAACCACAATCGGTACACCAGTGAACTGGCTTAAAGCCCTTTTGCAGATATCCATTCCCCGCAATTTTACCCAAAGCGCGAATGATATCCGCCTCATTTTGAAAATTCATAGTAAGATAGGGATTGTCCCATTCGCCTAGCACCCCTAAACGTTTAAAACTGTCTCGCTGGTTATCAACCTGCTTCTGCGCGTACTCTCGACACTTTTGCCGAAATACAGAGGGAGCAACCTTAACGCCCGCTTTTCCTATTTTCTTTTCAACATTGAGTTCAATAGGTAAGCCATGACAATCCCAACCTGGCACGTAGGGCGCATCGAAGCCGTTCATGGTTTTCGACTTGATAATAATATCTTTGACGATTTTGTTTAACGCATGTCCCAAATGAATTTCGCCATTAGCATACGGAGGTCCGTCATGAAGAATAAAGGTTTTGCGGCCTTTAGAGT
The DNA here is from genome assembly GCA_047623245.1 of Oceanicoccus sp. GTDB lineage: Bacteria > Pseudomonadota > Gammaproteobacteria > Pseudomonadales > Dasaniaceae > Oceanicoccus. Next base: position 3,500 of record JBLHNZ010000081.1, read on the forward strand.
TTTCTCTAATTTTTCCGTAGAGGTCTTCATTTTGCCATTTCTTCAGCTGTGCAGGCTCGCGCTGCGCCAAATTTGCTTTCATTGGGAACGCCGTCTTCGGCAAATTCAATGTCGATTTATAATCAGTCATACTATTTTAATCACCAAAAAATAATAGTTGGATATTCACGTTTAATTGAATATTTCGTAGCCTTTACTTCAGAGTCTCTGGAAAGCAACTAATTAACTCAACCCAAAGAAACGCCTTCCTTCATCAAAATCTTTATGAATCTGTGCTTTCAAAATATCGATCGAGCCGAATTTTTTCTCATCGCGGATTTTCTTTCGGAAAATAACTTCGATCACTTTTCCGTATATATCGTCGTGAAAATCTAACAAATGAACTTCCAATATAGCTTTTACCCTATCGTTAACTGTGGGTCTATTGCCTACATTGGCTACTGCAAAGAACCTCTTTGTGTCGACGATCACTTCGGCCGCATAAACGCCAGACATGGCTGCTCTTAACCGATGCAATTCCACATTTGCCGTGGGTGCATCAAGCTGCCGTCCCAACTGTTGGCCGACAAGCACCTTGCCCGAGATACTATATACACGACCCAATAGCATTTCAGCCAAGGCAAAATCCGATTCCTCCAAAGCCTTTCGAATACGCGTACTACTCACACGCTCATTAAAGACTTCGACCGTTCCGGTTGCGACAACGCTAAAGCCATTTTGTTGCCCTGCCGCCTTTAAAACGTCGAAATTGCCTGTACGGTCATGACCAAATCGAAAATCATCGCCGACAATCAGATGACGACTGCCCAAGCCCTCCACAAAAACTCGATTGATAAACTCCTGAGCGTCTAATTGACGAAAAGCGGGAGTAAATCGGATACGCAATATTCTATCTATACCCAGACTTTTAAGGGCCAAAAACTTTTCGCGAAAACTCATCAGTCTAGCGGGTGCCTGCAAAGGGGCAAAAAACTCTCGAGGCAAGGGCTCGAACACAACCACAACCGTTGGCAAGTCCAATTCCTGGCCCTTATCTATCAACTGCTGTAATACCGCACGATGCCCGAGATGAACACCATCAAATGCGCCAATAGTGGTGACGCAGCCCTGATGTTCAGGACGCAAGTTATGTAAGCCGCGGATAAGTTCCATAGTTTCTGGGTCCGTTCCATACCCGAAATTTTAAAGCCAGAATGTAAAGCTAATATGTAAGACAGCGGAGGATTATAGCCCAGCAGCTCAAGACCCACCAGCCGATGTCAACCGCGAACAACAGGAATTTATTCCCGATTGGCTAAATTCACTCGAAAATTGCTCAACCGAACACCTAAAAGCGCTAAAGTGGTGAAGTAAGTAAGGACGCCTGCAAAACATAGCCACCCGATATTCAGACTACGCTCCCACCAATTCCAGCCAATCCAGTGCGCTGCAGCGGGCGTCATCTCGTAAAGTAAAATAGCCATAAGCACGGAAGAGACAAACACCTTGACGATAAAACCAGCCATTCCAGGAAGTGCTGAGTAAACGCCTTGCTTTTTAAGCCCAATATATAGCAACCCGGCGTTTAAGCACGCAGCTATCGACGTTGCCAAAGCCAACCCAATGTGCCCAAGCTGCCAAAAATGATGCAGAGGCACGACAAAAAGTATATTTAGTACCATATTAGCAAACATGGCCTTCACACCTATCGATACAGGCGTTTTCGTGTCTTGGCGCGAGAAGTAGCCAGGTGCCAAAACCTTAATCAACATAAATGCCACCAAACCGGTGGCATAGGCCTGAAGACTCATTGACGCCATCGATACGTCATGTAGGGTCAACGCTCCGTATTGGAATAACGTCATTAAGATCGGCTTCGCTAATACAATCAGTGCAAAACCGGCGGGTATGCTTATGAAAAGTACCATGCGAATAGCCCAGTCCATAGTTCTTCGAAAGCTGTCCGTCGAACTAGCTGCTTGTTGGCGAGACAAGCTCGGTAATATAACGGTACTAATGGCAATAGCAAATACACCTAATGGCAGCTCAACCAGGCGATCAGAATAATAAAGCCAGGAGATACTGCCAATAGGCAAAAACGAAGCTAGAATCGTATCGAGCATCAGATTGATTTGACTGACAGAGACTCCAAAAATCGCCGGACCCATTAACGTTAAAATTCTCCGCACACCTTCATCACCCAAGTCCCATACGGGTTTCGGCGACAGACGAATCCCCACCATAAAGGGAATTTGAAACGTGAGCTGAATAAATCCCGCAGCCAAAACGCCCCACGCGAGAGCAAATGCAGGTACATCAAATAAGGGTGCCACTACCAATGCAGAGGTAATCAAAGAAATGTTCAGTAGCACGGGGGTAAAAGCGGGAACGGCAAAGCGCCCATAGCTGTTGAGCACCGCTCCGCAAAACCCTGTCATCGAAATTAACAATAAGTAGGGAAAGGTTATCCGTATCATCTCACTCGCTAACTGAAATCGAGAGGGATCATCATCCAGAAAAAAACCCGGAGCAAAAATCGCCGTAAGTAACGGCGCCCCCATTACCGCTAGCCCCGTAACCAGCAGTAAGGTTCCTCCTAAAACACCCGCGACGCGATTAACAAGAGCCTGCACGGCATCATGGGGACGAGTTGTTCGATATTCGGATAAAACGGGAACAAAAGCTTGCGAGAAGGCACCTTCAGCAAATAATCGACGCATGAAATTGGGGATTTTGAATGCCAGGAAAAATGCATCTGCAGCGACGGTTGCTCCAATAAAATTCGCAACAACAACATCGCGAGTCAAGCCAAGAACCCGAGATAACACTGTCATTAAGCTGACGACGAGGCTAGATTTAAACAAACCTGGAGTGCCGGTTTGCGACGAGACTGGGGGCTGCGACAAACACGATCTCCGTATTAATTCAGGACTATTTCAAAAAGAGTAGTTTAAAGCTAACGGGTTCAGCAGACAATGGCCAAAGAATGCGCACCTCATTGGGCTATGATTTGCAAAAATGATAGCGAAACAAACTCCGGCTTTGTAAAGCTAACTAGTGCCTATCCAGAAACTATAAAGCACTGTCGTTGCGATAAGGTACCGTCATTGCGATAAAGTACCGTCATTGCGAGCGTTAGCGCGGCAATCTGATTTTTTTAACGTATTGATAGTTATGTACTAATTCTAACGCCCAAGATTGCCGCGTCGCTACGCTTCTCGCAATGACACTGTTTCTGGATGGGCACTAACTAATGTACCCAGCGTATCGAATAATCTTTCGGGCGTTTTAAGCACTACTTCCGACATTAGCACCAGTCCTGTTGCAGCCGCGCAACATTCATCTTTAGCCACTGCACGGCGATAATAGTATGGGCATTAAGAAGTTTACCTTGCGCTAGTAACTCCCAGCATTCGTCTAAGCTGAACAAATGAACCCGTATATCCTCACCTTCTTCTTCTAGTCCAAAAACGCCACCCGCCACGCTAAGGTCAGTTTTGCCTGCGAAGAGATAAAAATATTCATTACTACCTCCAGGGCTAGAATAGTATTCGGTAATCTTCACCAATTTCTGAATTCGTACGCCTGCCTCTTCTAGCGACTCGCGAGCAACAACTTCTTCCGGCAGCTCTTCTTTATCAATTAGCCCAGCGACTAGCTCTAACAACCAGGGTGATTTGTTGCCCTCCTTGGCGATATCGCTACCAATCACACCAACGCGAACCTGCTCAACCAATGCTATTTTTTCTAATAGGGGGTCGTAGAGTAATACCCCAACAGCGTCATGGCGATTGAATAGCTCGCGAGAAATAGTGTTACTCCAACCGCCGTTAAACAATTTATGGCGTAGGTGCAAATGTCGTAGCTGATAAAACCCTTGGTAGACAACGTCATCAGAAATAATGTCGACATCTTCGCGTCCAAATTTCTCTACGGTGCCGGTGCTATCACTCATCACGCTTGTACTCATTACTATTCATGCCATTACTGCAAAGGTCATTATATATCTGCCGAATTCGCGGTACGGCCTTGAACAACTCAACCGGTATGGGCTTGTTACTCTCAACTACTGAAACTCATTCAACAGATATTCTATTTGAACCGGCTCCCGGTATACCAATTGACCGGTCTCGAGCAAGCTTCCACCTGATCGGTAACGTCTAGAATCAAGGCAAAGAGCGCCATCCTGACCAACAGCCCGTTGTCAGTCTGTCGAAAAATGGCAAGATTAGGATTGTTGTTCAGGTCATCATCAAGCTCTTTGGCCCCTTCTCGGGAATCACGTGGCAGCGGATGCATAATCACCGTATTGGGATCACAGAACCGTGTATATATGGCCTGATTTAGCCGGTAACGACCGCGATAAAGATTTGCTTCCTCTATGTTAGCAAAACGCTCTTCCTGAATTCGGGTTGAATACGCGATGTCGACACTGGAGATACTTTCTTCCATAAGATCTGATTCAATCACTGTCAAACCGGAAGAACGCATTTTTTCGACAATTTCACCGGGCATTTTTAGTTCTTCTGGGGAAATTAAAGTAACGGTAATGTTGTCGTATAAAAGCAGTAATTTGCATAAAGAATGGACCGTGCGACCATATTTTAAATCACCGATTAAAGCGATACGCAAACCGTCGATATCGGGCCGACCAGTCTCTCTTAGCTCTTTTTTTATCGTGTAAAGGTCCAATAGCGCCTGACTAGGATGTTCATTTGAGCCGTCGCCGCCATTAATAACTGGGACTCGACTCGCATCGGCGAATTCATTGACCGAACCTTCAACTGGGTGACGCATAGCAATAACATCGCTATAGCCACTTAATACTCTGGCAGTGTCGTATAACGACTCGCCCTTCACTATGGCCGACGAAGCGAAACCGATCGTTTCACGCACCTCTCCACCCAACAAATTAAAAGCGCCACCAAAACTTACGCGCGTTCGCGTACTGGGTTCAAAAAACATACTCCCTAAAATGGCACCATCCAACACTTTGGTCACACGCTCGCGATGAGCATACGGAGACATTTTGTCCGCAACGTCAAAAATACGCGCAATATCTTCGCGTTGAAACTGCCCGATAGAAAGAATATGACTTCCAGTAAAATTCAAACTAACCTCCCAATGAATGTGATGCTTACTTGCTAGCCTGCTTTTTCAATACTGGTATCACCAAATTGCAAATTCGCCCACCGTGCATACAGCGAGGAACTATTCAACAATTCTTGATGCGTACCCGTCGCAACGAGTTTGCCGTGATCCAATACAACGATGGTGTCGATATTTATAACGGTCGCTAGTCGGTGTGCAATCACTATGCTGGTCCGATCTTTCATCAAGCGCTCTAAAGCTTGCTGTACTTTATATTCACTTTCAGCATCGAGCGCACTAGTAGCTTCATCCAGTAACAACAACTTAGGGTTGTTGAGAATGGCTCGGGCTATAGCAATTCGCTGTCGTTGGCCACCCGACAAACGAACACCCGATTCCCCAACAAAACTGTCGTATCCGTCGGGTAGCTTTTCGATAAACTCATCTGCATATGCTGCCTGCGCGGCATTTCGCACCGCTTCGTCACTGGCATCGGGACGTCCGTAACGGATATTCTCCAACACCGTCGTACTAAATAGAACCGGTTGCTGGGGAACAAGTGCAATATGTGCACGTAATGCCTCCGGAGACAGCTCGCGAATATCGATGTCGTCGAAACGTATAGCGCCTTTTTGTACATCAAAAAACCGCAAAATCAAATCAACTACCGTGGATTTTCCCGCACCCGAGCTTCCCACCAGCGCGACACTTTTGCCCGCCTCTAAGGTAATTGACAATTGATCGATGGCTGCGGTGTCAGGCCGAGAGGGATAATAAAAGCTCACATTATCCAGTTCCAACTTCCCCTTAACGGGCACCGAAAACTCAGTGGGTATAACCGGCGCCGTGATTAAATTTTCTGCGTAAAGCAGTTCCAACAAACGCTCGGTTGCCCCTGCTGCTCGCTGTAAATCACCGTATACCTCACTAATTACGCCCACTGACATGGCAACCATCATGGCGTAAAAAATAAAGGCAGCTAGCTCGCCCGCACTAATGACTCCTTCAATGACGTCGTGACCACCCACCCAAAGCATAAAAGCGATGGCGCCAAAAACCAGAGCAATAACCACCATGGTTAACCACGCGCGATATTTAATGCGCATTAAGGCGACATCAAAGGCATCTTCCACCTGCTTGGAAAAGGTCTCACTATCCTTTTGTTGGTGATTAAATGCCTGGACAATTTTTATATTTTTAAGTGACTCGCCAACAAAACCACCAAAGGTGGCGACTCGATCCTGCGACGTCCTGGACAAACTCCTGACGCGCTGTCCAAATACAATGATGGGGACAATAACCAATGGTACGCACAGTAAGACGATGCCAGTCAGCTTCGGGTTGGTAATAAACATAAGCACAATTCCCCCGAGAAATATAAGGACATTACGCAAAGCCATGGACACCGAAGACCCAATCACCGTTTGCAAGAGCGTCGTATCAGTGGTTATTCTCGATTGTATCTCTCCGCTGAGATTTGTTTCGAAAAAACCTGGATGTAATTCGACGACATGACCATAAACTTCTCGACGTAAGTCAGCGCTCACTCTCTCTCCAACCCATGAAACAAGATAAAAACGAGCAAATGTTCCGATTGCCAACAACACCACCATAACCATAAAAACAACAATCGTTTGGTCCAGGCTAGCTGCAGCACCGGCACCAAACCCTTGATCGACGAGCATGCGTAAGCCCTGACCGAGGGATAATGTGATTCCGGCAGTAAACGTCAGTGCGGCAACAGCAGCGACTACATGCCATAGGTAAGGTCGCAAAAAACGCATTAAAGAAGCCATTACTTTGATGTTGCGACTGGATTCTCTTTGTTCTGTACTTTCCGCCAAAATGATTCTCTTTGTAGGTCGGTTTGAAGACGTCTATTATCGCCGCAATTGTCCCGCGGGAAAAGGCTCTTGTCACAAAAGCTTGCATGGAAAACATCTCCGGCATGAAAGACGTGCAACTTAGAGAGCTTTTTGTAAGGAAATGATGTGGGGATCTCGCTAGCGCGCAGACAATAGCACATTGTCGGAGTAGTATCAGATGATTTGGCGAATGAACCGACGAGCTAGTACTATACTGACAAACGTGGAAAGTATAGGCGACAGCCTGAATTTAGACTTAGGCTGCTAGGTCGCGGTAAAATCAGACTTTTAATAAGCTAGATATTTCGATTTAAACACTTATTACAATAACATTTATGGACTTTCATAGTGACAACAAGCGCAGTGACATCTCTTCTAAAATTCTGTGACTTGGATACAAGTTTCAAAATACTCAATAGCCAATCGTTACGCTGGAGCGCACCGAATTTATTCGGCGACACCTTTGAGTTGACTCACAAAATTCAGGTCGACATAGCAACTGACGCTTTGTTAAAAAGCTTGGTTATGGAGGCCCTGGACCGATTATTCAGCCCCATCGAACTCGATCGGCAAGAAAACCGTCTTACTGCAACCATTGACCGTTGGCGCGAAGAAAGACGGTTTAACTCTGAAGACGAAGCAGAGGCTGTACTGCAAAACCTCTTGTCACCAATAGTAAACCAACAGCAGATCCAAATTAAGAAATACACCAGTCTGTGGAGAAAATACGCCAGCTCAGTGCGACTCTGCTGCTTTTCTGATAAGCCAACAAACATGAGTGCTTGGCAACGTTACGGCGACAATCATAGCGGTGTTGCTCTTGAATTTTCCTGCGGGCCCAATACTCTACTAACAAACCCAAAAAGAATGAGCTACACCACAGAACCTCCTCTGATCACCAGCACTAAGCAACAAGCCAATATCGCTTACGCCAAAGAGCCCAGACTAACAACGGCCAACTTCGCCGAGAAACTGTTAATAAAAGACCGAGCGCTTGCCGATGAAAGGGAGTGGCGATGTTTCATGACGACTAAATTCGAACCGGAGCAGGACGACCAACTATGGTATGACAATGCTAAATTTTCAGAAACTGAACTGAAGGCCATTTATCTTGGTTTGGAAATTAGTCCTGAGAAAACAGACCACATAATCACAATTTTGAAAAATCATTACAAAAAGACCAAAATATTCAAAGCGGTGAAGGTACCAAACAGTTATGCTATAGCATTTGTACAAGTCCCTAAGCTTTAGAATACGCCGCTATTAAGAGCAGTTTATGCCGCCGCGTTAATTTCTTTATTTTCAT
>JBLHNZ010000082.1:0-11678 GCA_047623245.1 Oceanicoccus sp.
CAAGGGCGGCGGATTCAATTTGGACCGTGAAGCACTTTCGGACTCGTCTGGTCTACTTCTCGATCAAACGGAATTTGATGCAGAATTTGTTGATTCCTACGAGATCGGGCTCAAAGCTAGCGTTTGGGATGACCGTGCTACTGTTAACATTGCATTGTTCTATGCGGACTACACAGATTATCAATTCCAGCAGTTCGATGGCGTCAGTTTTAAAGTGATTAATGTGCCCGATATTGTTTCTCAGGGGCTAGAGGTCGAGACCACTTGGAAGCTGGCAGATGGTGTAAGGCTGGATGTGAATGCGACTTATAATGAATCACGTTTTGACGATGACCTTGATGATGGAACAGTTAGTTTTCTGGATCCGTATGAAGGTCAAACCCTTCCTTCAGCACCAAAATTACAAGGTGGAATTAGTCTGAACGTATTCCGCCCCCTTGGTAGTACAGCTTATAACTATACAATGAACGCTAGCTACTATTATCGTGGTGCGCAAAATACGTCCGCGTCTTTGTTGGATGCTACTGAAGAGGGTAGCCATGGATTGTTAAATGCCTCCTTTGGAATTCGAACAAATGACGACGTCTATGGAGTGACTATTTCTGGTTCGAACCTGACGGATGAGTTTTTTGGTACTTTTAATACACCAGGTATTGCCCAAACAGGCAGTGTAATCGCGCATACCAACTTACCCAGAACGTACGCAATAACATTCGACGCTCAGTTTTAACTTTTAGCGTTATATATGAGCAACTGAACGAGCGCTCTCTGCGCTCGTTTTCTAAAATCGCCTATAGGAATAAGTAATGTCTAATAAAGTTCGCTTACAGCCCTTAGCTGACAAAGATATGTCAGAAGAACTACTTGAAATGACAAAGCACTACCGTCGCGGTGGAATATTGCCGAATGTATTTAGGATAGCGCTGCGCCACACGAAATTATTCAAGGCATATAAACCATTCAGCTTGTTTACGCAGGCGCTCTCCAATGTCGAACCGCGAGTTCGTGAGCTAGCGATTTTACGGGTGGCTTGGAACAATCAGTCGGAATACGAATGGGTACACCACGTACGCATAGCGTTGCAAGAAACTAATCTTCGAGAAGCGGACTTTGATAATATCAAGATTGGCACCGAAGCACCCAATTGGGGTGAATTAGACAAAATGGTTTTGTCATTGGTTGATCAAATGAGGGCGACGTCTAATGTTGACGATGAAACTTATGAGTATCTAATGACGTCTCTGGGCGAACATAAGTTTACTGAACTCCTTCATACGATTGGAAATTACGACATGATAGCGAAAGTGCTCAATATTTTTGGCGTGCCGCTTGAAGAGGGCTTGGAAGCTTTTGAAACGAATATCCAAAAATAGGTTGGAGCTTGTACGTCGCCAGTGGGCACCATCTGGACAAATTGACCTGATTGCTCAAGAGACACATTTGGCCTATCGTTTATCTCGAGAGGAACGATGATGACAAAGCGTAGTCCCAAGCAGTTCTGAAAAGACTGTACGCGATATTTGCAGGGCAACACGGCCAGTATTCCGCTGAGGAGAAGAACCGAATTGTGCTGAACGGTCTCCGACGCGAGGACAGGCCTTCCCACGAGGGTACTGGCAAATTAACTTTCTCCGACCACATAAATCAAGGTCCTACGTTCAAGCAACTGCCGTACTCCATTGTGTAAACGCACTTGCCCTAAGATTTCGATAGTGCTCCGCTCTAACAAGATGACGCTGCAGGTTGAATAGATTTGAACCGCCGCATCATCTTTTCACGAACCCCTGTAGCTTCATGCGATCGCTCTGCCCGATTATTCCCATACTGCTTAGTGCTGTGAGTCGACTCTGGAATTAGTACTCGATGTGCAACTCCGTAGCTGCGCAGCTTGTCGGTTACGATCTTCCGAGTTTCATCTTTGTGGTTTCGTAACAGTCGCTTGAAGAAGCGCTTGCCAGCTGCAACATCGTGTTTTCCTTGCAGATAGACGTCTACCACTTCACCATCCTGGTCGACCGCTCTCCACAGATAATGCTGTTTGCCATTTATGTTGATAAAGACTTCATCGATGTAAAACGTGTCGCCGTAACCACGATGCTTACGTTTTAGCCGCCGAGAATAAACGGCCCCGAACTTAATACACGAAAGTCGGATAAGTTCTCGGCTTACGATAATTCCTCGTTCAGCGAGTAAATCTTCTATATCTCTATGACTAAGATTGGCGCGATGGTGCAGCTAGGCCGCATAGGAGGTAATTTATTTATGGCTATCTGTGACGCTTGTATGTATTCATCCGTCGATTCTATCAGTTACAGCCAGTTAACTTGTCAAAACCGGCGGTACAGCTACCGTGTCTGAGGAATGGAGTGGTAGGGTTGCTGGCAGTGGGTAGTTAATGATTCAGAACTCGCGGGTCTCTCCAATTTTTAATACCCATGCTCCGGCGGCGCCAAGCGCAGTATCGGAAGCCGAACTTCTGAAACGCTCCGGCGGTTCGGACAGGGGCTCGTCAGACAGATCAAACGTGCCAAAATGTATACCGAGTGCTTTTTTGGCACGCAAATCTCGTGCGGCACGAACAGCCTCTTCAGGATTCATATGCGACTCACGCATCATCGCCCGCGGTTCATAAGCACCTATCGGTACCGCTGCCAGATCAAAGGGCCCTAGCTTGCGTCCAATCTCCTCAAAGCCGGGAAAATAACCTGTATCGCCGGCGAAGTAGAAGCGTCGTTGGTCGCCAGTAACTGCCCATGATGACCACAGAGCCCTGCCATCATCAGTCAGGCTGCGCTTGCTCCAATGCCGAGAAGGCAAGCAATGAATAGTTGTGCCCTGGTAAGTAGCTATCTGTCCCCAGTCGAGTTCTTGTACGTTAGTGATACCTTCGCCCCGTAGAAGATCACCATTACCCAGAGGGACAAAAAATACGGTTTCAGTATGCCGTTTTGCAAGAGACTTCAGCGTTGCTAAATCTAGATGGTCGTAATGATTGTGAGAAATCAAAACAAAATCAATTTCTGGTAGATCGTCGAACGCAAGCCCTGGTTCGACAAACCGTTTAGGTCCAAATACCGGCACTGGACTGGGGCGGTTTGACCAGGTGGGGTCGGTAAGAAAGGTGACATGTTCGAGTTGAACCAACAATGTGGCGTGTCCGATCCAGGTCACGGTAGGTTTACTGTGGCGAGCATTTTCTCGCAGAAATTGTCCGTCATTAGGTACCCTCAATGGAGCCCCATCGGCGCTGCGAAAATAGGTGCCCATACGGCGCATTATGAAAGGAAAACGAACGCTGAAGGTTCCGTGCGTCAAATCACCTCCCGGATTGGTAAAGCGCCCATCCTCGTCTCGCGGCGCTGCACTGAATAATGCCTCAGTCTCACTGTGTGAAAAACTTGTCTGCAGAATCATCAGAGTTAATAGTAAAAAACTAGTATAGTGGCGCATACAGCGATCTCATTTAACACTTTAGTAGTAGCTAACTCCCATCGTGCCAGCTGTGGGAACGTTAGATCTTGGTATTTCACCGTAGAACAGTTAAAAAGCTAACAATCATGCGCTTATAGCCGCATGACAAATGCCTCGCTTGTTTCTCTATACTTCCGTTTTTTCATTCTATTGGAAATAGTCCCACAATTTTATTAAAATAGGCTTAATTTTAATCGCATACTCTTCGTAAGCTCTGTTCATTAACCATGATTAAAATTGCGAATTACTACCACCCAAATACTAAGTAATTAACTTAATTAACTTAATTAACACACTGTTTGCATTGAACACTGAAAACTCTAATGCCGCTTGCCTCTTATACACCTTTACAAGGGTATTCGTTAGTAGGAATCTCGAATGAAATCTTGCTGCTATGTATTAGCTGATCTGTTAAAAAAGAACTTTTTGTGAGAAGCTGGCCCTATCACTCCATTTTCATATTGATAACATAACGGCAAATTTGTGGTTGATTAGTTTCACTTAAAAAGAGAGTCGAATTGGAGCATCTGAGCTTTTAAGAAACTGGGGAATATGATCCTCATTCCACTCGCTTTTTATATTTTTCTTCATGCTACACCGTTCCTCAATGCGCGTCCTCATCTTGTCATTTTTCAAAGGAATAAATCAAAATCTACTTAGCTTGCTATTCCTACAAAGTGCCAAACATTCTAAAAACAGGGTCATTTAAACGGGGAAGAGCGTAGTTGAGTCAATTCATTCAATAGCAACTAATACTTCATTCCTGCGAAAAAAAGGCAGTGTCCACGGCGGGTTGTATCGAGCTAGCTGCGACTTTCCTTGTGAACGCATATTTCTTCCAGTTAACCACTGGCCTAATTCTTTTGTTTTTGACGCTACCTTTTTTTCTCCAGCTAATCCAGAGAACCGAATCACGGCGTATTTTTGAGCTGGCACCTCTCGCAACGTGACATTGCTTTCATTAGGGCTGGGAAGGGTTTCCATTGTGTATTCACTGGGCATGACAAAATGAACCTTCCAGCTTCCACCGTCTTCTTTCATTGTTACTGGGGCAGTCATACTAATTTTTTCTGCTTTAGGTTCTATTGTTACCGGAGCCGTCATGCTTATTTCTTCTTTTTTACCTAACCTTGATGTATTTCCACCAAAAATATAGCCCGCTATGCGCCTAAACCCCTTACTTGAAGCTTCATCCATAGATCCATCCACTACGGTTTCGGCAACAATCATAGGACTATAAGCCCTCACTTCAAAAGCACCTGAAGCCTCTAGCACATCATATTTCGGTTCTTCTATGGCCATGATCTGCACACTAAATAGCAAACAAATTAAAGAAACTATTACATTCTTAATCATATGAATCTCCCGTATTATCTATCTGTTGATACGGGACAAAGCCTGCCTTAGATCACTTTAATTTTTTAGGAGTAGCAGACAAACAAACGTCCCCGTCCACACTCGACCTAGTTCAAAAACAGGCTATTGGACACCACTTATCGCTGTGTATTCCGCCGCCAGCGCGTACTTAAAAAAACGCTGCAACTCAGTCAGAGCATTAGTGTTGAAGCGCACCAGCTAGCGTCCACATGGGATGTGGACGCTAGCTGATCTTGATCGCTGGCTCGTCGGTATTGACCCGGCTAAATGACTTTCAGATCTACCAGACTCTTGGCGCCAGCCTTAATCGCTTCTTCTGGCGACCTAGGATTCCAACCTAACACTTTTGCTGGACCGCAATCGTATTCAATTTTTTGGCCCAAAGACTTCTCTGTAAACGCCATCACAGGGTCGAACAGGGCGAGAATCTTGATGACAAAATTGGGTAGCTCACGCGTTGGCAATTTCTTTGCAAACGCCGGGAATTCACTTGCCATATACGCTGAGATGTCTTTGAACCAGCGAAAACCATTGCTACACAGCAGTCTTTGCCCCGCAGCATCGGCATGTTCGTAGCCAATCCGGTGCAGATGCGCCACATCGCGCACATCCACAACGCCAAATCCCATATGTGGGAGCATTGGATATTTGCCGGTCATCAATACATACACAGCTTCTAATGACGAGCCGTAATCTGCTTCCAGTGCTGGTCCTAACACCATAGCGGGCTGGATGGTGACAAGCTCCATACCTTCATGCTGTTTGACGAAGTCCCATGCGGCCTGTTCTGCCAGAGTTTTACTCATGGCATAGGCGTTCGCTGTGGGGTGATTAATGTCTGTCCAGTCGGATGCAGTTTGAAGCGCAGAATCTCCTTTGTCATTGGAACTGACAGCGGCAACAGAAGAGGTTAGTACCACGCGTTTGATGCCAGCAGCCTGGGCTGCGGCTAATACATTCAACGCGCCCTCACGTGCAGGTTTAATCAGTTCATCTGGATCTTTGGGCTGCTCAATGGGTACCGGTGATGCGATATGGATGACGCCATCACAGCCAGCGACTGCTTCTACCCATCCTGCAGGCTCTGTGAGAGTTGCGGCCACAAATTCCAGGTTTTCGATATGTTCGGTGTGTTTGGCCAGCATGGTTTTCAATTTATCTGCACGGGCTAGATCACGGATACTGCCACGCACTTCATAGCCATTATTGAGAAATTCCAAAACGGTGTGCGCGCCGATAAAGCCGGATGCACCGGTGATTAAAACTTTTGCCATGTGAAATTGCTCCAATCAGAAGGTTAGTCATAGTTAATCAGGTACCGCTTATATCGGGGTGAACCTCCTCAGCGTTTACCTCGAGGACTTCTAATGCGGCTCGAGTATAAGACGAAAAACGTTCCCTCCCCACTCAAACTAGTCTAAACACGGGCCTATGGCCACCCCTTATCACTGTGGATGCACTCGCCCCGGGCGAAATAAACTTCATTTCTTAAATCCCGTACCTATTGCTGATATCGGTCGTCGCTGGTTGGATGAATTTTCTAAACCCTAATTTGGACGGCATTCACAATTTACGATTGGCTGTCTCGGAGCTGCTGTGTTCTGTTCGAACAATTTGGCTAAGCCTTTGGCAGAATGTGTCGTCTTATTAGGAACTGATTTCCGTGATTCAGAATAGCCAAACTAACGGTAGTTACAGTAATCTTATATTAAGCAACTGCGGTCCGACGAACATTTTGAAGTTTGTTATCTTTTTCACTCACTTATTGTGTTCAATTCGAGTTTTAATTTTTCATTTTTGATATAAGCGTCGATACTATTTTCAAGTACATTCAGCGAAACTTGGCCATTACCGAGAACAATATCGTGGTACTTGCGAATATCGAATCTTGTACCGAGAGCAGCCCTGGCTTTCTCCCTCAGCTCAACGATTTTCAGCATTCCTATTTTGTAAGCGGTTGCCTGAGAAGGATTAACGATATGACGTTCAACCATTTTAACGGCGTCGGATCTGGCATTCGGTGTATTGTCGACATAGAACTCTATGCTCTGCAAGCGGGTCCATTTTTTTTCGTGGATGCCGGTATCAACTACGAGTCGCACAGCACGCCATAATTCCATCGCAAGGCGGCCGAAATCTGCATAGGGGTCTTGATATAATCCTATTTCTTTCGGAATCATTTCCGAATAAAGACCCCAGCCTTCAGAAAATGCGGTAAACCGCCCAAACTTTCTAAACTTCGGTAAACCTGTCAGCTCCTGCTGAATGGCATTTTGCATGTGATGTCCAGGTATCGCCTCATGATAAGCCAAGGCCGCCATCTGATAGCTGGGCATTGCTTCCATCTTAAAGAGATTGGCGTAATAAGTGCCCGGTCGCGATCCGTCTGGAGCCGGGCGTTTATAGAACGCTTTCCCAGCTGTTCGTTCTCGAAAAGATTCGACGCGCTTGACGATTAACTCAGCCTTTGGTTTTGTAATGAAGAGAGAGTCGAGGCGTCCTTCCATATCGCTAATAATCGCGTTGGCCTCCTCCAGATACCGCTGGCTACCTGTGTCATTATCAGCATAATAAAACTGTGGATCTGAACGCATAAATTCAAAGAACTCCGCGAGATCGCCTTCGAAATTAACGACTTTCATTATGCCTCGCATTTCATTGTGAATGCGTTTAATTTCGTCGTGTCCCAGCTGGTGAATCTCCGAGGAGCTTAAATTAGTCGTGGTTGTGCGCTTAAGTGCATTACTATAAAACGCGATGCCATCGGGAAACTTCCATGCGCCATCTCGATCATCGCTTTTTCTTTTCAGCTGGACTAAATAGTTTGTTAGTTTGACATAAGCCGGCTTAATACTAGCGGTGAGCGCGCGTTCCGCGTTTTCCACGAGGCTCTCTCTAACAGCTGCGGGTAGTTCTATGAGGTTTATTTTCTTCTTGAAATCGGCCAGTAATGTACTGTCAGCGCCTGTCTCGAAGGGCGCACCTTGTAAAATATTTCCAGCGTCTCTGATCACGTGCGTAAAGACAAATGTTGGCGCGATAATGCCCTTCACCTCGCGTATTTTTAACTGTTCAATGGTCTGATCTATCAGCACACTGGCCGCATTCAGTCGGGAAATATAATCGATGGCTTCCTTTTCATTGGCAATTGAATGTTGGTTGATCAGGAAGGAGGGGATTTTTGATTGCGTACCCACCTTTTGATTAACTGGATAGTTGTGATGACGCCATTTGAAATCGGCGATCTTATTTTTTAATTTTTCTGAATACATCTGGTAACTGATCAGTGTTTTCTGATCTAATTTTTCCGTCTCGATTTCTCGTAGACGTTGTAGATTACTTTCAGCAAATTGTTGCTCGCGAAGCTGATTTTCCTCAGACATATCATTCCATTTTCCATAGTCCTTTTTGATGCCAAGGTACGTTTGCCGAACAGGGTCTCTGTCCACTCCTTCGTCAAAAATACTATCAAAAATTTGGTTTGCGAATTGAGACTCGTCTCGACTGTGGGTGTCGCTATCGGTATCGGTATCGGTATCGATATTGACTGAAGTACACGACAACAAGAAAAGGCTAAAAATAGTGACAGTGGATCGAAAGATCATGATGATAAAATTCTCTTCTTCAAATAAAGTTATAAAATCAATTGAGTATAAGACGAATAAACGTCCCCCCTTCCCTACTCAACCTATTCTAAAAACAGGCTCATAGCCACAGCTTACGCTGTGTATACCGCCGCCAGATTGGGCGAAAAAGAGCGTGTATTCTGCCTTGTACTCGGCAACTGCCAATGCCCTACTGTTGGAACCAGTCTTCCTGCATCTCGAAACATACTGGACTCGTAGCATTGAGAATATCAATCTGTGGCATGATTTCAGGAAGCTCCCACTCAATGTAATATCGAGCAGTATGTAGCTTGCCTTGATAAAAACTTACCTCGGACGTATCCTGCTGCTTACTGGTAAGCGCCTGTTCGGCTATTTGCGCCTGCCTTAGCCATATCCAGCTCATTACAACGCGCCCAAATACATCTAGGTATAAGGTAGCATTTGCCAGTCCCAGATTCACTTCTTCGCCCATCACCTTTAGCAAATGATCGGTCGTGTTATCGAGTACCGACACAACGTCCTTTAATGATAAAGCCATTGCTGCCAACTGGGAATCGGCTTGAGTATTGTCGACAGTCTCGCTGATCTGAGCGCAAAGGGCCTTATAGCCGGACATCCTATTGTGCGGAATTTTACGCGCCAGAAGATCCAAGCCTTGAATACCTTCAGTTCCTTCATGAATGGGGTTTATGCGACTGTCGCGGAAGTACTGTTCGACGCCGTTAGTTTTTATGTAACCGGCTCCTCCAAACACTTGAATCGCCATATCGTTAGCCTTCAGTCCATATTTGGAAGGCCAGCTTTTCACGACTGGGGTAATCAAATCCAGTAATTCAAAGGCATCCGCACGCTCCTTTTCGGACGCGGCTGTGTGGGTATCTTCAAACAGCGAAGACGCATACACACACAATGCCATACCACCTTCCGAATAGGACTTTTGGGCGAGTAACATACGGCGCACGTCGGCATGTTCAATCAGGCGTACTTGACTAGAGTCAGGACTTTTGTCGGAGGGGAGGCGTCCCTGAATACGTTCTTTAGCGTAGCCAAGTGCCGCGTTATAACTCTGGTAGGACAGCGTCGATGCCCACATACCGACCCCGATACGGGATTCGTTCATCATCTGAAACATGTAACGCAAGCCTTGGTGTGCTTCTCCTATCAGGTATCCGACAGCTCCACGCTCCCCGCCAAAACTCATCTGAGTATTAATATAGTGTCGACATCCCATCTTATCCAAAAGCGCTTTCATCTTAACGTCATTTCTTTGTCCGTTCGATCCGTCATCATTAACTAGAAATTTTGGACAGATAAAAAGGCTGATTCCTCCCACACCGGCCGGGCTGCCTTCGATCTTGGCCAAAACCAGATGAATGACATTGTTAGCGATGTCTTGGTCACCGGCCGAAATATAGATTTTTTCACCAAAAATCAGATAACTTCCGTCGTTCTGAGGCAGTGCGTAAGTGCTTATATCACTCAATGAAGAGCCCTGTTCAACCTCGGTCATTGCCATTGTTCCGGTGGCGCCGCCGTTGAGCATTGATGGTAAAAATTTATGTTTTTGGTGCTCAGAGCCGAAGCTGTGGATGACATTTGCTGCAGCTTTAGTCAACGTCATATAGGCTGATGTACTGGTACAGGCTGCCGCAAAGTAGGCATTGACCAGAAGCGTTAGTGGGTCTGGCATTTGTTGACCACCCAATGCCGTATCATGATGAATTGATAAGAACCCGGCTTCCGAATACGCTTTCCAGGCATCATAGACTTCGGTATTAAGGGTTGTTCTTTCGCCATCAAAAGAGGGAGGGATAGTGTCATTTTTGATGCGGTGTTCAGCAAAATAGTCCTGGGCTAGATTTTTTGCCGACTTAAGCGTGCTATCAAATTGCTCGCGGGAAAGGTGATGATAGCGCGGCCGAGCCAGAAGCGTTTCTGCATCAAAAAACTCGTAGAGCATAAACGCCATGTCACGGTCATTAAGAAGAGGGGTAGTCATTCTTTCACTCCAGAAATGAAGCGAATACTACAGCAAATGCTTACATAAAGTTATAACAGTAGAGCCGAAGGTTAATCATCTGATCCACACAGTCCTACAATGAGATTTTTATAAAGGTAATGAATTCTAATCGGCCCATTAGATCGCAATTTTGAGATGCTCGGAATTGCCGAATTTGATAGGCGAAGTAGTATGAGACAAAAGAGTTCAAGACGAATATAGGTCCCGATTCCCCAGTCAACCTAGTCTAAAAACAGGATAATGGCCACCGATTACCGCCATAAACGCTAATATGAGCTACTATAAAGCTGTCATTGGACGATGATTACGCAGTCTGATGACACAGCTTGAGGTCGTGGATATCACCGAGATGTCAGCGGTGAACTACTCGATCACCTGTTCATAGGAAATCATCAAGCACTCTTCAATTGACCTCAAAATTAAACAAAAACTATTCTATTTTATAAGATTCAATCATCAGCAAAAGGATTTTGCCATGACTCAGCCCAGAAAAACCCTCGCTTGCATTGAAGACACACCGCACACACATCTCATTTCCCGCTGTGTTCGGCGCTCTTATTTATGTGGTGCTGACCATACCAGGGGTAAAAGCTACGAACACCGTCGCCAATGAATTAAAGACCGCCTTCGAATACTTTCCTCGCTGTTTGCCATTGATTTCTGTGCCTATGCTGTCATGTCTGACCCTATCCATATTATCGCTAAGGTTTGTCCTGTTCAGTCCGAACTCTGGACGACCGAGGAAACTCTGCAACGCCGGCCAGCTTGTATAAAGGCCCGCTCTCGTTCAAAAATGGTTAAGGGGCGAACCTATGTTTAACGCAGAACATAAAATGGTTGCTGAAATATCCGAATCATATCGACAGCGATTGACGTCAATCAGCTGGCTGCTGAGGTGCCTAAACGAACCGATCGCCCGTGCTGCCAACAAAGAAGATCAATGTACCGGTCATTTTTGGGAGTCACGGTTCAAATCACAAGCTTTGATGAGTGCAGAAGCCCTATTAAGTTGTATGGCGTATATTGATCTTAACCCGGTACGAGCGCGCATGGCGGCGACTCTCGAAGCGCCTGAACACACGAGTATTAAAGAAAGGCTGCATCCCAGCTTCGAGTTAGAAAGGGCGGTCAAGCTACAAATCCAGCAACAACCCCTACAGCGTTTGATCTAAGCACTCGCCTGGCGACAAAAACGCTGGCTA
>JBLHNZ010000083.1:0-11654 GCA_047623245.1 Oceanicoccus sp.
CTGGTTCTGCAAGAAGAAATTGGTGAAAAAGATGAGACTCAATCGACTTTCGATCCCTCTGACTTGGATACATTTGCCGCAGATGTAGTTGTGGACGACATTTCGATTGATGGAAAATCTATTGGGGATTTAACTTTTGACATTCGCCCGATATCGAACGGAATTAGAGCGAACAATATTCAAGGAAACTACCAAGGTATAAAAATTAAAAGAACTGATGAGAATAGTTTGTCATGGTGGAAAGATGATGAAGGCGAACATAGCCGACTAGTGAGTCAGTTTCATGTCGATAATATTGGAGATGTGTTAGAAAACTGGAAATATCAACGCATAATCGAAAGTGATTCTGGGCGATTTGGTGTCGATTTGACCTGGTTGAATAGCCCAGATACGTGGCAGTTGAAGTCTTCAGCGGGGACAATTGATCTTAGGGTTTATGACGGGCGTTTTTTGAATACTTCAGACACGGCCGAGGGAACGCTAAGAGTTGTAGGGCTAATTAATCTCGCCAATGTTTTGAACTTACAGTCTTCCTTTTCGAACTTGTTTGATAGCGGGATAAGTTTCGACCGTATCTCGGGTCAGCTCGAACTTGCGGATGAGCGATTATCTATCATTGACAATCTATCGGTTGAGAGTCCTTCTAGCGCTTTTCAATTCCGAGGCAACGCAGATATGAATAAACGATTGCTTGATATGGAGCTTATCGTAACGCTGCCGGTCGCAAACAATTTACCTTGGATTGCCGCACTGGCGGGAGTCGGTTTGCCAGTGGCAGCGGGCGTATACGTTGTGGGTAAAATATTTGAAAAACAAGTCGACCGTTTTTCGAGTGGAGTTTATGACATTGGTGGAGACTGGGATGCACCTGAATTGAAATTTAAGCGTGTTTTTGACGATGCTAACACCACGAAAAGTAAGAAAAAGGAAGAGCGGCAACAAATCCAGTCCGTTCAAAAAGAAGTTGAACCAGAGACGAGCCTCAAATCAAGCGTTGTCGAACCAGAAGTCATGGACGTCGAAAAGCAAGAAATAGAAGTTTCAGCGAAGAAAATTGAAATCTAATCTAACAACATACTCGTAACTGAAGGTAAGGTAGAAAAAGAGGAGGCAGTACTCATAGGGAAAGAAAAGTCGATAACTCCCGTATCAACTGAAAAATCTGGATCTATTTCTGACGAGGGAAAGACCGATGGGAGCGCTGTTGATGACGAAGAAATAGACAAAGAGAAAGTTAATCCCGTCGACACGAAAGCTATCGAGGGAAAGGTTTTTCCCGAAATCAGTTCCAGTGAAATAGTAAGTTCTGGATCGACTTCCTAGTAAGATACGAAACCTAACAGACATCTAAACGATTTTCTAACACTACTCCAATATCCTTCCTATGTAGTCGGTTCCGCTATAGTCGAGGAAGCATGAATAATAGCGACAGTATTTGACAGCGAAATTAGATGCTAATTGAGTCTTGGCTCGTACTGCTTCGTTAATCCAAAGTAGGTTTTTCCGGTCGATAAAGAGTTGATCTCGGCTGATAGAAAAGCAAGAGCCTACAAAAAATTGGTGCGTGAATCGAATTTAAAAAGTATCAAGTCGTGATGTTTAGCCGATGTTAAAGTCAGTATGGCGTGATAAAGAAATCTGGGCGCTGGCGGTAGCCGAAACGATAGTGTGGGCTGGAATCTATTATGTCTTTGCAGCATTGATGAGTCAGTGGGAACGCGATTTAGGGTGGTCGAAATCGCAATTGGCCATTGGATTTACGTGCTGTCTGATAGTGTCTGGATTAATTGCCCCTCTTATTGGTAGTTTTGTCGATAAAGGTTTTGGGAGAAACGTTCTGGTTGGAGGAGCTGTCTTTGGAGGTGTATTATTGTCATTGATGGTTTTTATGAACGCCCTGTGGCAGTTTTATACTATTTGGACGCTATTGGGTGTCGCCGCCGCGTGTTGTTTTTCAAGGTGTCGGAATTGGCGTATTTAGTATTATGCGCCCAGTGATTATTGCTGAATTATTTGGTGTTCGAGGCTTCGGTGCTATTTCTGGAGTGTCTGCCTCGGTTGGTCAGATTTCGATGGCTCTAGCACCGACGCTGGCCGCTGCAATCTGGCTGCTGGGCGGATATGATATTGTGTTGATATCAATGTTAGCTATTGCCACTGTTGCTACGCTGATGTTCAGTTCCGTGGTGTTAACCCAAAAATGGCGTACCTAGCTGTCAATAACGTTTAGGCGTGAAGTCCTTCTAAACAAATGTTGAGAGGGGAAAAGCTAAGAGAAAACCGTTTGAAAAATAGATCACTGTTTGGCGATTAAGCGCCCGTTAGGCCCGCTTTGTTTATGGTGCTCTATTACCTATCTAGATGAAGTGGGAAAATAACTTTGTTCCCCCCCCCTGTTTTCTAGTTGACATTCTCGCGAACGAAAAAAGAAATGTCTCGAAAGAAGTTTATATTTCACGAGGGTGACTCCTCTGTGCAGTGGGACCGCCTGCCTTTAGAAACTTTGTAAAAATGTATCGGAAAACAGCCAGTCTACTCAGAGAAAAGGAGTGATAGATTACGCTTCGGATAGCTCTCGCAAGTACCGAAAAAGTTTGCGTGCACACGCAGGGGGCTTTTTCAGATCCCGTTCTTTAGCGGCACGACTTATCAATTGCCGTAGATGTTGACGGTCGGCATCGGGGAATTTGAGCATAACATCTTCGACCGCAGGAGCGCCTTTTTCGACGAGTTGATCACGCCATTCTTCTAATTGATGGAACGCTTTTGTTTCTTTTTTTCGGCCATCTTGCAATTGCTCGTAGGCTGAGTTTATCTCTGAAAGATCGGTTTTTCGCATTAGCTTACCGATGTACTGCATTTGACGACGGAGGCCTTCCCTATGTTTTATTTTTCGGGCAATTTGTATGGCTTCGGCTAAGGTTTCGTCGCTGATTGGTATCGCTGCAAGTTCACCTTTGCTTAATTTTACCAATGCCTCTCCCAAATTTTGTAATTCAAGCATCTCCTTCTTTATTGCTGTTTTACTAATTTCTACTTCTTCCTCGTAAGATTCATCTGAGGAGTTGTTTGGCGGACGGCGTTCTTTTTTTGACATGACAGTTTTCTCGATAAAATTTTAGATATAAAACCAGGTAGCTAAGCCTAAAAAGGATGTGAAGCCGATGACGTCCGTTATCGTTGTTAAGACTACACTGCCCGCTAAAGCGGGGTCAATCTTCATTGAGCGTAGGGCAATGGGTATGATTGCACCTGCTAACGATGCTGTCACCAAATTGATCGCCATCGCTCCCGCAATAATATAGCCAATTAGCAAATCGTCAAACCAATATGCGGCTGCGAATGCAACAACAATCGACCAACACAGCCCATTGAATGCGCCGACGGACAATTCTTTTATAATTAACCATCGGCTATTATGTTTTCCTACATGGCCAAGAGCCATACCGCGTATGACAACGGTAAGGGTTTGTGTCCCAGCAACACCGCCCATACTAGCCACAATAGGCATCAGTATCGCTAAAGCGACCACTTTATCAAGGGCATTTTCAAAGAGGTTGATAACAGCGGAAGCAATAAAGGCAGTAATTAGATTAATGCCAAGCCACAATGTTCTTCGGGTAGCGGTTTTAAAAATCGGAGCGAACGTTTCCTCGTCTTCATCGAGGCCTGCCATATTGAGTAGCGAGTGATCTGCGTCTTCACGAATAACATCAACCACATCATCGATAGTTATCCGTCCAAGCAATTTCCCTCTGTCATCAATTACTGGAGCCGAAACCCAGTCGTATCTCTCAAATAAGTTCGCGACGTTACTATCGTGCATATCAGCGGCAATAGGTTCGACGTCTGTGTTCATTATCTCGCGAACGGTTATGTTGGGGTCAGACACTAAAACTTTTCTCAGCGGTAATACACCAAGAAATTCGTCGTTTCGATTGACGACGAATATATTTTCAATCATTTCAGGTAGTTCATCATGCCGCCGAAGGTATCGCAGAACTACATCCAGAGTGATTGCAGGACGAACGGTTATGCTATCGGTATTCATCAAACCGCCGGCGGTATCTTCCGGGTAAGATAATACCTGTTCTACTCGCTGTCGATCCTGGTGGTCCATCGACTGTAATACTTCTTGAATGACCTGGTCGGGAAGTTGTTGGAGAATATCCGCAACGTCATCGGCTTCCAGCCCTTCCATAATTGTTACGACTTCCTCGGTATCCATTTGCCGCAGGAACTGACTTTGAATTTCGTCGCTCAAATAGTGAAGAATTTCACCCTCATTGTCCAAATCAACGAGGGCCCACATCACCATGCGTGTTTTCGGCGGGGAAGATTCAAAAAGGTGTGCAACTTCAGATGCTGGAAGGTTGTTTAGTAATCGACGTAGTTGGACAAATGTGCCGGTGCTTAAAGCTTTATTTAACTCATCGAGATAAAGGTGTGAGTGCTTCGTTTCAGCGTTATTTGGCATGTCTTCTCCGATCTTTGGCTACGGCGCGTATTATATGAAGCAATTTTTACTGGCGTGAGTAATCTGTGGTTTTTCAATGGTTTTTCAATGGTTTTGGCAAGAGGTCTGCGGTGTTTGTTTACTGCGTTCGGACGTGATTCACTTAGCGGGTTGACAGGGTAGTCGTTGAAAATATGATTGCGGCTAGCTATTCTCCTTCGTCGAAATAATTATTGACCAGTGCCGTAATTGCCTTCAGTGCCTTTTTTTCGTCGTTACCATCTAGCTTTAGTGTTAGTTCTGTTCCTTTGCACGCAGCTAACATCATTATTGACATAATACTTTTTCCGTCAACAAAATTGCCTTCTTTTCCCACTTCAATCTTGCAACCGAAAGCGGATGCCGTCGTGACAAATTTTGAGGCTGCTCGCGCATGTAATCCCAATTTATTTATTATTGTTATCTTACTTTCAATCATCAGTTAGCTCTTGTATCGATGGGTGTTTTAAAGCCGTTCTAGTTGATGCATTTCGCGATGACGGATCTGGACGTTTTGATAAATGTCTGTGAAATACTTTGCCAAACGTTCGACCATGTATACTGAGCGATGTTGGCCGCCAGTGCAACCAATTGCCACTGTGAGGTAACTTCTATTGTTGTGTTCGAAAAGAGGAAGCCATTTTTCCAGGTAAGCACTAATATCGCGATACATCTCATTGACTTCTTCTTGTTGGTCAAGGAACGTGATGACGTCTTGATCTTGACCGTTTTGGGTTCTTAGCTTCGGGTCCCAGTGGGGGTTTGGTAGGATGCGGATGTCGTAAACGATATCCGCATCCACGGGAATGCCCTGTTTAAAGCCAAAAGATTGAAAGAGAATTGATATTCCGGCACCTTGTTGATCTACCAGCCTCGCTTTAATGGTTGTGCGCAACTCGTGTAAGCTCATTGCGGTAGTGTCGATCGTTAAATTGGCGATATTTGCAATGGGTTCGAGGATGCTCTTCTCGCTCAAAATGGCTTCGCTAAGGGCAGTATATTTATTACTGAGAGGGTGGCGCCTCCTTGTTTCACTAAATCGTTTTATCAGTTTTTCGCTGTCAGCATCGAGGAAAACAACATCGAGCGTATCACCGTCGGGCCAGTTTTCAATAAGACCGACAAGATTAGACAAATCATTATTAGCATTACGAGCGTCGACACAGATCGCCACTTTATTGTGGTCTCGTACCTTACTGCCTTTTAAATGACTAATGAGATCGGGGATAAGAGCGACAGGAAGGTTATCAATGCAGTAATAACCCTCGTCTTCCAACAAGTTTAATGCTGTGCTTTTTCCAGAGCCTGAACGCCCGCTAATGATGACTAGCTTCATGCAGTGTGCCTGCGATTATGCTTTAAGTGAGACGGCTTTCCGCTTAAAGGGGTGAGGTGCGTATGTGCATAAAAAATGATGATTTCACGAATGATATTAGATGGTCTCGATTGCAGCAACATATAAGCTTTCGCTGTTTGTGGTACTTCTTAATCGATTACAAAAATCCTCATCGCTAAACTTTTCTGCCAGTGTAGCGAGGACCTGCAAGTGTTCATCATGTGCCTGTTCCGGAACTAGCAAGATAAATAAGAGATCCACACTTTCGTCATCAATCGCTTCAAAGTCGATGGCGTTTTCTAGCTTTACCAAAGTCCCGATTATCGATGTGCAGTTTTGAACTCTGCAATGAGGAATCGCTATACCGTGGCCCAGGCCTGTGCTGCCTAGCTTTTCACGCGTAATTAACTTATCGAATAACTCATTTGTATCCAGGAACGGAATGTCCTCGCATATAAAACCAGCAACATTTTCGATGACACGTTTTTTGCTATTTCCCGGGGCGCCGCAAAGCGTTCGCCCGGGAGTTAATATTGAATTTATCTGAATTGATTGCATTTGAGTACTAATGGTTAGTGGTTAACGGGCGCCCGCGCCTTGTTTACGTCCTTGGGTTTTTTCTTTGTGTTTTATCAGTTGCCGGTCTAGTTTGTCAGTTAACAAGTCTATCGCAGCATACATATCCTCAGATTCACAAGTGGCAAACAAATCTGCGCCTGCAACGTGTATTGAGGCTTCGGCTTTTTGAATGAGTTTTTCTACAGATAGAGTTACATCGGTGTTAGTTATATGATCGAAATGACGTTGCAATTTAGTCATCTTCGTAATGACATAATCTCTGAGCGCTGGAGTTACTTCGACGTGATGTCCACTAACATTAATTTGCATCTTGTGCTCCTTTCGTCGTAATTACTTGTAAAGCGAAAATAATCCGCCTTACCCGATTATGAAATTAACCCACTGTTTCAAGGCCAATTTCCGTTAACTTGTTCAGTGTCTTCTCGAATAGAATTTCATCGGTATCGTGCTTTGCTTGTTCAATCTATTGGTTAAATTAGTCTTTTTCTCTCGTTCGACGGTGGTATTAATAACGATTCCCGATATTTGGCTATCGTTCTTCTAGCTACTTTTATTCCTTGATCACCCAACAATACAGTGATTTTGCTGTCGCTTAAGGGTTTCTTGGGGTTTTCGGTTGAAACAAATTTCTTGATGAGAGCTCTTATTGCGGTAGATGAGCACTCGCCGCCGCTATCGGTGCTAACGTGGCTAGAAAAGAAATATTTTAGTTCAAAAATTCCTCTGGGAGTATGCATGTATTTCTTGGTTGTGACTCTTGAAATGGTTGATTCGTGCATTTCAACAGCCTCGGCAATATCGTGCAAGACCAAAGGTTTCATTGCTTCTTCGCCGTAATCGAGAAATCCACGTTGGTGCAAGACAATTTTCGTCGCAACCTTCATTAATGTTTCATTTCGGCTTTGTAAACTTTTTAAAAACCAGCGGGCTTCCTGTAAGTTGTCCCTCAAAAAATTGTTGTCGTCACTGTTGTCTGCACGTTTGACCAGAGATGCATACTCCGAATTGATGCGTAGTTTCGGCGATATATCCGGGTTAAGTTCAACTATCCATCGGTTATTGACTTTTCTGACGAAAACATCGGGGACAATGTATTCAGTCGTGTCGGCAGAAATATCTTCGCCCGGATTCGGATTAAGGCTTTGTATCAGGTTGAGAATTTCCTTTAGATCAGCTTCTTTAAGCTTACAGCGCCTCATTAACTGAGCATAATCTCGTGAGCCTAATAAGCTGATGTGGTGTTCTACGACATACTTTGCTTCCGCTAACCAAGGAGTATCGAGGGTAAATTGTTTAAGTTGGATGGACAGACAATCTCGTAAATCCAGTGCGGCAATACCAGGAGGATCAAATTGTTGAATTCTGTGTAACACGGCCACAATTTCATCAAGTTCTATATCTGGGTTTTCTTCGGATAACCCTAAAAGTAACTGATCTGGTGTTTGTGTTAGGCGGCCATTATTATCGATTGTGTCGATTAACGTAATCCCGATGAGTCGATCTGTATCGGACAATCGCGTGAGATTTAGTTGCCAGGTTAAATGATCTTGGAGTGAGTCTGCTGCGCTGTTTCGAGAATCGATGTCGTAGTCGCTGTCATCGGACGAGCTGGTATTACTTGATGTAGTGCTGCCGCTCGATTGGTAGACATCATCCCATTGCGTATCTACTGGTAAGTCTTCGGGGATGCTGTCTTGCCACTCGCTATCGGTAGTCGGAACCTCAGTTTCGGTTGTCGATTTTTGCGGTTCCGTATGTTGGCTGAGGTCAATGAGCTGCTCTTTACTAACATCAGCTACTTCTTCGGCAAATTCGGCGTCAATATCCTCGCCGGAATCCAACATCGGATTACTATCCAGCGCCTGTTGGATTTCTTGTTGTAAATCTAGAGTTGAAAGTTGAAGAAGCTTTATCGCCTGTTGTAGCTGAGGCGTCATTGTTAACTGCTGGCCAATTTTGAGTTGTAACGTTTGTTTCATAAACTACACAGTATTAATTATAGGTCATATCGTTAGTGTTTCGATAAATGCAGGTACACACAAATTGAAGCATAAAAATAGAGTTTTTGAAATTAAATTCCGGTACTGAGTTTAAATTATCAGGTCCAATCTAATGACTTAAGTGTAGCTATGGAAAAAGACCCTTGCAATGAATATACCGAGTTTGTAGAAAATCTCTTATCATTTAGAGCACAAATTGATCGCCAAGATAGATCTCTCGTACTTTCCTGTTATTGAGAACCGTTTTTGCGTCGCCTTCTGCAATAATATGTCCTTCGCCAACGATATAAGCTTTTTCGCAAATGTCTAAAGTATCTCGGACGTTGTGGTCGGTTATTAATACGCCAATCCCCAGGTCCTTCAGATGCTTTATAATTGTTTTAATGTCTCCCACGGATATGGGGTCTACGCCGGCAAATGGTTCGTCAAGTAGTATAAATGCGGGTTCGGTCGCTAATGCTCTGGCAATTTCAACTCGGCGTCGTTCTCCACCTGATAATGACATTCCCATATTGTCTCGAATGTGAGTAATATGGAATTCTTGTAGTAGTTGTTCCAGTTTTTCTTTTCGTTGAGACTTATTCAATTCCGGGCGAGTCTCTAATATGGCGTATATGTTGTCCGAAACTGACAGTTTACGAAAGATTGAAGCCTCTTGAGGTAGATAGCCAAGGCCTTTTCGGGCTCGGCTGTGCATTGGAAGCTTTGTCAGGTCTGTATCATCCAGTTTGATTTTACCGCGGTCCGCTGTGACTATGCCTACAATCATGTAGAAACACGTTGTTTTACCTGCACCATTGGGCCCCAGTAATCCAATAACCTGGCCGCTGCGAACACTCAGAGAGACGTCTTGAACAACCACCCGACCTTTGTAGGATTTGGCGAGATTAGTCGCAGTTAGAATAGCCACTATTGTTCTTCCGCAGCGGGATTGGTGATATTTTGGTCAGGTTTGGTGCCGAGTTCTTTTTCGTAGCTGTTTTTAGGTATTTCGGCGCCGCCAGGCTCAAGTACCATTTTCACTCTAGAGGACTCTGAATCACTACTGGATGCCGCGACGCTTTCAGCAGCAATATTATAATTGATTTTATCGCTGCTGATGACGGAGCCTTGTTGAAATATCTTAGCGTTTCCCGCAAGCAGCAAAGCGTCGTTTTTTAGAATATATTGAATATTATTTGCCAGAGCTCTAATAGGATCTTTGTCCAGAGTAGGCTGTTGTTGGAACTGAGCGGGGTTTCCCGTAGCAACAATTTTAGTAATACTAGAGTCTTTTCGAAAAACGGTAACTCTCTCACCTGTTATCTGCAGCGTACCTTGAACAACTAGAACGTTACCAATATATTCTATTTTCTCTCCGCCAGACTTTAGCGTTTTTTGAACGAACTTATCGGAATCGATTTTAATGGGTTGTTGCCGGTCATCGGGTAGAGCCGATAACATATTGGGCATCAGTAGCAGTATAAGTAGCCGATACAGCTTTTGACTAGGGAGAAACATTGTATTGACCTTTAACATTGTGAAGTAGTGAGATCTCGCTCGATTGCAGATTAACATGCATGCCGTCAGAACGGGTAAAACCATTTGGGACTGACAGGGTTACACGTTCGCTTGTTTTTGCGATTTGTTCACTCGGAAAAATGGATAGCTGGCTCGTTTTAATTGTCGATTTTTGATCATTGCTCGCTATAGTTACGTTGTTCTGGAGCTCTATCTTTTTGTTGTCATCATAAAGAATGCCCAGTTGTGATTTCGCAGCCCAGGTTTTCGCACCCTGATCAAATACCTCCACGATTGGAGTTGTAATCGTAGAGGTTGCGTCCAAAGGGTTGTGCGTAATGGACAAGCTAGTAACAGTGAATTCCTTTTTCCCATTAGTATTGAAATGGTGGCTAATTACGTTGGTAAGGTAGAAGTCAGGTTTCGCATTGCCAGAAAGCTCGTTGTTTAACTTGCCAATGCTCCCTGTTTCAGAATAAAAAAGCAAAAAATACAATAGGATAAATGTAGAGCAAATTGCAATTGTCGTATTAAATGTCAGGGTGCTAAAAAGAGCTTTCATATTTTTTAAGACCGAGCCTTTGATTTTGTCCAATTGAATCGCAGTCGAAAGCGATAATTACCATAACCGGCTAAATCCTTGTCGGCTTGGATTTTAGCAGAATCGTCCTGCCTGTTTTTTATGTCGTCACCGGAATAATTAGCAAATCGTTGCCATAGGGTTATGACATCGACTATTAAAGGTATTGTTCCCACGCCGCGTTTAAGTTCCCCTGACTGCGCATGATTAGTTCACAGACTTCTCGAACGGCGCCTTCACCGCCCTTCGATGAGGTTTGCCAGTCAGCGTGTTCTGCGACAAACGTATGGCCGTTTGCAACTGTGATACCCAGTTGTACTTTTCGCATTGCCGCGAGATCAGGAAGGTCATCTCCAACATATGCTATCTGTTGATAATCAATATTGAGTTTCGTTCGCAGCTCATCAAGTGCTACTAACTTGTCTTCCCGTCCTTGTACTAAGTGTCTGATTTCCAGATTATTAGCGCGCTTCGCCACAATATTTGATTGTCTGCCTGTAATAATAGCAACCTCTACGCCGCTAGACTGGAGCATTTTAATTCCCTGGCCATCGAGGATATTAAAGGCCTTGAGCTCATCGCCGCTATTCGAAAAGTACAGCTTACCATCGGTAAGAACACCGTCGACATCAAGAACTAAAAGCCTAACCGGCTTCGCTTTTTCCAAAATTTTTTGCATAGTTTCAGAAATCCTAGAGTGTTATCCGGCAAGTATTGTGAGTTTTCTCATGTTACTTACCAATTTAGAATGGTGTCAGGCTATACCTGCTTCCAATAGATC
This sequence comes from Oceanicoccus sp., assembly GCA_047623245.1. Classification (GTDB taxonomy): domain Bacteria; phylum Pseudomonadota; class Gammaproteobacteria; order Pseudomonadales; family Dasaniaceae; genus Oceanicoccus. Next base: position 11,272 of record JBLHNZ010000083.1, read on the forward strand.
GTGAATGTGGAGTGCTCCAATCGGTCGATTTTCTGAATCGACTACCGCAAGCACGCTGATTTTCGCTTCGTCCATTATAGCCAATGCTTGTGCAGCAAGCATATCGGGCGATATTGTTTTGCAATTTATGGTCATTACGTCTTTGATTAGTGCGGTGCGAATATCTATGTTTTGGTCGAGAGCTCGTCTTAAATCTCCATCGGTAAATATGCCGATTAACGTATTTGCATCATCGACAACAGTGGTCATTCCAAGTTTTTTCGTAGTGACTTCGAGTAATGCGTCGCTGAGTTTAGCCTCTGGGCTAACGATGGGTATCTGTGACCCTTTGTGCATGACATCGGCGGTTTTTAGCAGCAGTTTTTTGCCGAGAGACCCTCCGG